>JANMOL010000580.1:0-1755 GCA_031369245.1 Hyphomicrobium sp.
GTCGGCGATGTGGGCGAGCACGCGCAGTTCAATTTGTGAGTAGTCAGCGGAGACGAGTTGCATGCCCTTGTCAGCGATAAACGCCGTGCGGATTTCGCGCCCCTCTTTGGTGCGGATCGGAATGTTCTGCAAATTCGGATCGGAGGACGCCAGCCGCCCCGTTGTGGTGGACGCCAGCGCATAGCTCGTGTGGATGCGGCCGGTCTCGTCGATGAACTCGGGCAGCGCGTCGGTGTAGGTTGATTTGAGCTTGGTCAGCTGCCGCCATTCCATCATCGTATTGACGAGGCGGCGGGCGTCATCTGGCAGCTCTTCATTGTTGGCGAGATCGTCGAGCAGACCGGCACGCGTTTCCCATTGCCCGGTCTTGGTTTTTTTTCCGCCCGGCAACTTCAAGTGGTCGAACAGAAATTCACCGAGCTGCTTGGGCGATGCCAGATTGAACTTTTGGCCCGCCAGCTCATAGACTTCTTCTTCCAGACGGGCAGCGCGCTGCGCGAACGTACTCGACAGGCGCGAGAGAATTGCGCGATCGACTTTGATACCCGCCCGCTCCATCTCGACGATGACCGGCAGCAGCGGACGCTCCAGCGTCTCGTAAACGTTAGTCATGCGCTCGGCTGGCAGGCGCGGCTTCAGTTTCATCCACAGCCGCAAGGTGATGTCGGCGTCTTCAGCGGCATATTCGGTCGCCTTGTCGATCGGCACGCCGGAGAACGACTTATCGGCCTTCTTGGCACCCGGCGCATGCTCGATCACGGTCGAAAACGAAATGCAGCTGTGCGCTAAGTGCCGCTCGGAGAGATCATCCATGCCGTGCGCGCCGCGCCCGCCATCCAGCGCATAGGACAGCAGCATGGTGTCGTCGATCGGCGCGATTTTGATGCCGTGACGGGCCATCACCACGCAATCATACTTGAGATTCTGGCCGATTTTCAAAACGGCCGAATCTTCGAGCAGCGGCTTCAAGGCTGCGATCGCGTCGCGGATCGGGATTTGATTGGGTGCCAGTCCGCCACCGCCGAACAGATCGTTGGCGCCATCGCGATGGCCAAGCGGCACGTAGCACGCAGCGCCCGGCACAACGGCCAGCGAAACCCCGACGAGATCAGCGCGCATGCTGTCGAGCGCTGAGGTCTCCGTGTCAAACGCCACGCGACCGGCATCACGGGCCGCCACGATCCACAGGTGCAGAGCGTCGAGCGTCGCAACCGTTTCATATTTTGACCGGTCGACGGGGATTTTTGACAGCGCGGCCGCGTGAAACGCGATCGCTGCAGCCGGCGTCGCGACGCCGCCCTCGATCGCCGCCTGCGGGTTCGCGCCTTCGGCCAAGGGGCTCGTTGCCTTCGGCAGCGTTGAACCAACAGAGATTTCGAGCGGCGGCGGCGCATTGACGCCAAGGCCGTCGGCGATGCGCTTTGTCAGCGAATTGAATTCCATTGCGCGCAGAAACGCCAGCAGTGGACCAGGATCGGGATCGTGCACACCGATCCGGTCGACGGCGACCGCGACCGGCACATCTTGCTTGAGCGTGACGAGTGCGCGGCTGACCCGCGCCTGATCGGCAAATTCAATCAGCTTTTCGCGCCGCTTGGGCTGCTTGATCTCGCCCGCGCGCGCCAGCAGCGTATCGAGATCGCCGTACTCGTGGATCAACTCAGCCGCTGTCTTGACACCAATCCCCGGCACACCCGGGACGTTGTCGACGCTGTCACCGGCCAGCGATTGCACATCGATGACTTTTTCCGGCGG
>JANMOL010000584.1:0-3066 GCA_031369245.1 Hyphomicrobium sp.
GCGAACGCGCCTGCGCCGCCCGCGACCTCGGTGCCAGCCACCGGACATGCCACCGGACAAGCCGCCGGGCAAGCCCGCGAACCAGGCAAAGATCCAGCCAGGAAAGTCTAATCGGCTCGGCTGGCCAATCAGCACTCCGTATCGCAATGGTGCATCGCAACATTCATGCTAGCATCTTCCTTTTGGGAATTTGCTCATGCTGGATTTTGCTATCCAGATGCGTTTTTTTAAAAGCGCGTCCGACGCCTATTTCGAGGGCGTCAGTACGGCCATGGCAGCAGCCGCCGTCTGGCAGGACGAGGCGCTCGCCCACGCCGGATACGCCGAAGCCAAACCGGCTCCGGTGCCATTCAATCCGTTCGACCCGATGAGCTGGTGGCAACCACCGGCAGCGCCAAAGCCATCATTCTTCGGCATGGCCAGCGCGCCGTTCGGCACCAGCGCCGCGCCATGGAACGCATTTCAATGGCCGATGCCGTTCCTGTTTCCGTGGGCGACAGCGGGCGGCTTTGGCATGCCCAGCGCCTTTCCAAACATGTTCCCAACTTCGTTCCCAACCGCGTTTTCAGCTTCGTTTCCAACCTCGTTTCCGGGCAGCACCTCACCGATGATGCCCAACCCGTGGGCGGCCTTCGATGCCGGCGCGATGGCGCCGATGATGCAGATGATGTCGATGTGGAGCCCATTGTCCTGGACCATGTGGCAAATGCCGATCACCGCCATGATGATGTCGGCGGGCATGCCCTACTCGGTCGCCTGCCCGGCTGCCCGCGCCAGCACCGCGTCGCTCGACGCGATGGATGCAGCCCGCGATCAGGTCCTGCATGTGTTTTCAGCCTACCGGACCGACGGCGGTCATGCAGCCGCTGCAAAAAGCATCTGGCCGTAGGCAAGCGCAGCAAAAGCTGACGCCGCGCATCTGGCAAAATTGAGGGCCGCATCACGAAGATGCGGCCCTCATACGTTCAAGCAAATACCCTCGAAATGCTCACTGAGCGGCCGGTGGAGCGGGCGGCTTGGCCGCAACCGTTCCAGCAGACGGAGCGGGTTGCGCTACGTCTGGATCTGCGGCAGGTGCTGCTGGCTTCACAACCACCTTGGCCGCAGCTGCGGGCTTAACGACAACGGCGCTGGCGGCTGGCGTAACCTTGACTGCGGGCGCCGTCACAGCCGTCGTAGCAGCGCCGGCCACAGGCTTCACGACCGGCTTCACGGTAGGCTTCTTCAGCGCGACGCCAGCGACTTTGCGGCAATAGGGCTCTTGCAGCTTACCGGTCGTGTCGTTGGCATCCTTCGGCACGATCCAGCCGCAGGCTTTGTTGCCGCCGCAGGCTTTCTGATCGAGACCCTGACACGGTGAAACCGTCGCCACTTTTTTGACCGGCTTTGCGACCGTCGTTGCCGCCTTGGCTGGCGCACCAGCGACCGGCTCATCCGCCTTCCACACCGGCTTTGCCGCAGTAGCAGCGGGCGCCGCTTTGGTCACGGTCTTGGTGGCAGCAGGTGCAGCGGTTGTTGCTTTCGCAGCAGGAACCACTTTCGCCGCCGCCGGTTTGACCGGCGCAACCGCGGCCGGTGCTTCGCCAGCAGGCACGTTGGCCTCTTCGGCCAGAACTGTGAGTGCAAAGACGCTGCACCCAACGGGTACCAGAAGGGCCAGAAGGCCCTTTTTTAAAGTTGTTTTCATCGCCTTGGTCTCCCACCGATCGTCTAGCGAATGAGGTCTATCGACCTGTTTTCAGTCCAAAACACGGCGATCGGATGATTTTTTAGGCAGCCAATCGCGCTACCACCCAGGCACCGGCGAGGCGCTTGCACAGAAAGTGGTACCTGATATGAGTGCCCGGCTTTCAGCCGGATCCAATAACAGGACGTATCCCTATGGCCAACAAGGGCAAAATCAAAAAAGTCGTGCTCGCCTATTCGGGCGGTCTCGACACCTCGATCATCCTGAAATGGCTGCAGGAAACCTATGACGCCGAGGTTGTGACGTTCACCGCCGATCTCGGCCAGGGCGAGGAACTGGCGCCCGCGCGCAAAAAGGCACTGATGCTCGGCATCAAAGAAGACAACATCTTCGTCGAGGACCTGCGCGAAGAATTTGTTCGCGACTACGTCTTCCCGATGTTCCGCGCCAACGCCGTTTACGAAGGCGTCTATCTTCTCGGCACGTCAATCGCACGCCCGCTGATCGCCAAAAAACAGATCGAGATCGCCCGCAAAGTCGGCGCCGACGCGGTCTGTCACGGCGCAACCGGCAAGGGCAACGATCAGGTCCGGTTCGAACTCGGCTATTACGCGCTCGAACCCGGCATCAAGATCATCGCGCCGTGGCGTGAGTGGACCTTCAAAGGCCGCGAGGACCTTTTGAAATTCGCGCGCGAGCATCAAATCCCGGTTGCAAAAGACAAAGAGGGCGAAAGCCCGTTCTCGGTCGATGCCAACCTTCTGCATTCGTCATCGGAAGGCAAAGTGCTGGAAGATCCGGCCCAAAAAGCCCCCGAAATCGTCTATCAGCGCACCATTTCGCCGATGGCCGCGCCTGATATGGTGACCACCATCAAGATCGGCTTTGACAAGGGCGACGCGGTCTCGATCAACGGCCGGGCGCTGTCGCCAGCAGCGCTGTTGAAAGCGCTGAATGACCTCGGCCGCGACAACGGCATCGGCCGCCTCGATCTGGTTGAGAACCGTTTCGTCGGCATGAAGTCGCGCGGTGTTTATGAAACGCCCGGCGGCACGATTTTGCTAGCAGCCCATCGTGCGATTGAAAGCGTCACCCTCGATCGCGGGGCGATGCACCTCAAAGACGAGTTGATGCCGCGCTATGCCGAGCTGATCTACAACGGCTTCTGGTTCTCGCCCGAACGCGAGATGCTGCAGGCCGCCATCGACCTGTCGCAACAGAAGGTCTCGGGCACCGTCCGGGTCAAGCTCTACAAGGGCAATGTCGCCGTGATCGGCCGCGAGAGCGCCAACAGCCTGTACGATCAGGACCTGGTGACCTTCGAGGAAGGCGTTCAGGCCTATGACCACAATGATGCGGCCGGCTTCATCAAGCTTAAC
>JANMOL010000598.1:0-2441 GCA_031369245.1 Hyphomicrobium sp.
GCCATCCCCGAGATGCTTGGCTCTAAAGTCTTGGCTGATGCTTTGATGACCCTCAAATCGTCGTTCGATGTCATCATCGTGTCAGCGCCGCCGCTGCTGCCGGTGCTCGATGGACGGATTTTGGCCGACTACGCCGACCACATCGTGTTCGTCATGACCTGGCAAAAAACACCGAAAGCGCTGGCCAAGAAGGCGCTCAGCTCGCTCGGCATGAACGAAGGCAAGATCGCCGGACTGATTTTAAACGACGTCGATGGGGAAGCCCTCGACGAAGCACGCGGCTGGAGCCCGGCGGCACAGCCCAACAGCCAGCGGCAGTGGCCGGGTTTTGGACCGAAAGTAGCGGCCTGACCGCGCTCGCCGCCGGGCTCACTCCGGCTCTGGCGCTCGCTCTAGCCTTGGCGCTGGCGCTCGCTCTGGCTCTGGCGTCCGCCATAATCCTCAACGCGTTCAATAAAAATTTATAGAGTTCGCGTTAGATGCTCGAGAGCTTCTCTCGTGACCATCGTTGGCCTCGCTCGGAGGTCACGCCCTCGTAAGATCCGCGACTTTTGGGAATTTCGATGACCACCGGAACAACTGGCACGCACGCTCTTGAGGCTGCACCCCGTGCAACAGCGACCATGCCCAAGCGGCGGCTGTCACGCCAGGTTGCAGCGGACACCGTGGCGATCGGCGATCTCTCGGCTATTGTCCTCGGCGGCCTTCTGCCAGCACTGATTTATGCCGTTGTCGGCAACGTCAAGCTCGACCAGATCCTGTTGCTGCAGTCGACCATTCTGGCCGGTTTCATTGCCCACCTGTGTCTGCGCTTTCGCGGCATGTATGAAACCGCGCGCATGGACCAGTTTCCTCAGGCGCCGATTGAGCTGTTCATCGCCGTCTGCTGCGGGCTGATCGGCGTGCTTGGCATCGGTCTGCCGCTGGCTTTGCGCAATATGCATCTGGTGGTGTGGTATGCGGCGTGGCTGTCGGCGAGCTTTACGCTGATCCTCATCAACCGTCTCTGTGCCCGCTACATCCTGGCGAGCCTTGCCGCGGCTGGCCGTTTTGATCAGCGGATCGCGGTCTTTGGCGCCGGTCTGATTGCGCGCCGTGTCCACGATTATCTCAAGACACCCAAACTCGGCATCTTTTTCTCGGGCGTGTTCGACGATCGCGGCGGTCAGGAACGGCTCAATCCTGAAGGCTTGGCGGTCGCTGGCAAGCTCGACGATCTCGTTGCCGAATGCCGTGAAGGCAAAGTCGACCGGATCATCATCGCCCTGCCGCAACAGGCCAACGACCGGCTGGCCGGTATCGTTGAAAAATTCGATCGCCTGCCGGTTTCGACCCACGTCGTCACGCACATCGCCTCGGATCTGCTTGAGACCGACATCTCTTATAACGTCTCGAGCCTTGGCCCGATCGGGTTACTCGACGTAAAAAAAAAGCGCTCGTAGACTGGGCGCCGATCACCAAGCGGCTGGAAGATATCGCGATTGGCTTGCTGGTTCTCGTTATCAGCGCGCCGCTCTGGCCGGTGATTGCGCTGGCGATCAAACTTGAAAGCCCGGGCCCGATCCTGTTCCGTCAGCGCCGCCGCGGGCGCTATCAAACGGTCATGGAAATCCTGAAATTCCGCACCATGCACGTCATGGAAGATGGTGCGCGCATTCTACAAGCCGTGCCGGGCGATGTGCGCGTCACAACCGTTGGCCGCATTTTGCGGCGCACCAGCCTCGATGAACTGCCGCAGCTTTTCAATGTCATTCGCGGCGAGATGTCGCTCGTTGGCCCGCGCCCGCACGCGCTGGCGCATGACGAGGAATTTTCGCGCCTGCTGGATAAATATCCAGACCGCCATCAGATGCGGCCGGGCATGACCGGGTTGGCGCAGGTGACCGGCCATCGCGGCTCAACGGCTGCTCCGGGCAGCCTCGAAGGCCGGGTCGAAGCCGACCTCGTCTACATCCGGCATTGGTCGCTGTGGCTCGATTTCAAAATCCTGATGCGGACGTTCTACGCCGTCGTCGTCGGTCAAAACGCAGATTAGATCAAACGCTGGATGCACGCCCTCGTGATGGCCAAGGCAAAGACCAAGATCCCGCTCCCGGTCATCTTTTTGATCATCGCCTTTCTGTGCCCGACGGAGTTTTCACTCTATATCGCTGGCCTGCGTCTGCCGCCGCATCGTGTGGCGCTGATCCTGCTGCTGCCCGTTGCGTTGTGGCGGCTGCTGGCCCAGCGCGGACTGAAACTGCGCGGCTTTGATGTTGCGTTCGTGCTGTTCAACGTCTGGACGGTTGCGATTTTCACACATCATCACGGGGATAGCGAGGGCCTGGTTTATGGCGGATCGCTGGCGACCTCCGGCTGCAGCCGTTGACGCGCCAGCTTGCCAATCAAAGAGCGTTCGGTCTGTCTGAACAAATCTCAAGCCGCCAGCCGGTGGAAGCCGC
>JANMOL010000618.1:0-1729 GCA_031369245.1 Hyphomicrobium sp.
GCGGCTTCACGCCCTATATCGGTGCCGGTCTTGGTTTCGTGTGGAATGAAATCTCCCGTGAAACGCAAGTGAACATCACCCAGTGCGGACTGGAAGTGCCCTCTTGCTCAACACCCGTTGATCCATATAGCAACTCCACGCGAGCAGATTCCGTTAGTTTTGCGGCGGCAGCGATGGTCGGCTTTACCTACGACGTGTCGGACATGACCTCGGTCGATCTCGGCTACCGCTATCTCTATCTGGCGGGCACCAGCGCGGCCTTTGATCTCAACGGTTATGAATCGCGCCTCAACATCGGCGACCAAAGCGTCCACCAGATGCGTGCGGGCTTGCGGTTCAACGTCAACTAACACGCCTTGTCATTAATGATCGAAATTGAGAAGGGCGGTCCAAAAGGCCGCCCTTTTTTCATTCTGACGCCGCCCGGTCCGCATGCTAAAACGCCCGGCGCTGCCCCGTATCGATTGGCCGGAGCCAGAATGCCTCGTCTCGCAAAGCCGACAACGAAACCCGCCTGTCCGAACTTTTCGTCCGGTCCGTGTGCCAAGCGGCCGGGATGGAGCCCTGATGGTCTGGCGCCCGCGCTGACAGGCCGCTCGCACCGCTCCGTCGAGGGCCGCGCGCGCTTGAAGCGCGTCGTTGATCAAACCCGCGCCCTTCTCGATCTGCCACCCGGCTATGAAATTGCTATTGTGCCCGGATCGGATACCGGCGCGTTTGAAAGTACGATGTGGAATTTGCTCGGCCCCCGCGGCGTTGATGTCTTCGCGTGGGAAGTCTTCGGGCGGATCTGGCTTAAAGATGCCGTCGAACAGCTGAAGCTCAACGACCTCAGAACGTTTGATGCGGCGTGGGGGCAATTGCCCGATCTGGCGCAGGCCGACTTTTCGCGCGACGTGGTGTTCGCCTGGAACGGCACGACGACCGGCGTGCGTGTGCCGAACGCCGAATGGATCCCCGATGACCGCACCGGCCTGACGCTGTGCGACGCGACATCAGCGATTTTTGCGCAGCCGATCGATTTCAAGAAAATTGATTGCTTGACGTTCTCCTGGCAAAAGGCGCTCGGCAGCGAAGCCGCGCACGGCATGCTGATTCTGTCGCCGCGCGCGTTGCTACGCTTGCAAACGTATGAGCCGCCTTGGCCGATGCCGAAGGTGCTGCGCTTGAAAAATGCCGGCGGTATCCTGCCAGGTCTGTTCGAAGGCGTCACCATCAACACCCCGTCGATGCTGTGCGTTGAGGATTACCTTGATGCGCTGAACTGGGCTGAAAGTATCGGCGGATTGCCGCAAACAATTGCGCGGGCCGACGCAAACGCCGCCGTCGTCTACGATTGGATCGCGCGGACACCGTGGGCCGAACCGCTGGCGGCTGATCCCGCGACGTATTCAAACACCTCGGTCTGCATCCGCTTGAAGGATGGTGACGCGGCGTTCGCTCAGGCGATGACGGACGGCCTTGCCAACGAAGGTGTCGCCTTTGACATCATGGCCTATCGCGGCGTGCCGCCAGGATTACGCATCTGGACCGGCACCACGGTCGAGCGTGACGACCTCGAGCGTTTGATGCCATGGATCGACTGGGCCTATGGCGCGGCAAAAGCACGGTAGCGTCCGTAAAGACCGGGCTTTTTCTCAACGCAGGGTTAATCGGCGCTGGCTTTCAATGGCTTTCATAACGGCGCTGTCTCGGCCATAATTGGCTGGCTTGCGACGAGCTCTTTTCG
>JANMOL010000644.1:0-1981 GCA_031369245.1 Hyphomicrobium sp.
ATGAAGTGCCCGCGCCGCCGTACGGTCATCCAACCCGTCGACACAGCATTCAGCAGCGCCCAACGGGCGCGATGGCCAAGCCGACGGCCCGGGCACAGATAGCATAGCCAAGACAAAAAAGTTGCCGCCCCGCGGATCGGATGGCTGGTTGTTCGCGGCCTGAAAAATCGGCTGTTCACACGATTTGTACAGGCCATCGCCGGCGACAGCAGCTGATCTGATTGTCTAACGTTCGGGTGTTGCTGCCGATTTTGGAGCAACGCCTGCAACCCTGAAGGCTCACGGGGCGGGGTGGCTTTAAGATATCGTTAGGATTTTCGCGGTCCTCTCATCGGGTCGCTGCCGTTCTGATTCGTATTTCCGTTGTGCGGCATGTCCGGTCCGCCGTTTCGACCGCTGAACAGCTGACCGTGCCGTGTTGCGCCGTTGCGTTGTGTCCTAACAAACGCCTTCGAGGTCACCGGCAATGCGCCCGCAGCACGCGCTCACTATCCTAGCATTCTTGACCGGGGCCGTGCTTGGCGGATGCGCGATCTATCCAACACCCTTGACTGAAGTCGAATTGACGACGGCTTCGGCCGTTAATCTGGCGAACGTAACGGCCGATCAAGAGCCCGTCGGTGGCCCGGTTTCGCTCTATGAAGCCATGGCGCGGGCGCTTAAGTACAATCTCGATCACCGCGTCGAAGAGGCGGAAACCGCCGTGCGGACGGCCGAGCTGGATCTATCGCACTACAGCTTGCTGCCCAATATCGTTGCCAACTCAGGCTACGCCGGGCGCGATAATTACAACGCCAGCTCGAGCCTCAATCTGATCAACAACACGCCGAATTTTGGCGCTTCAACGAGCCAGGAAAAAGAAATCAAGTCGGCTGACATCGGCTTTAGCTGGAACGTGCTTGATTTCGGCTTGTCCTACGTGCGCGCCCGCCAGAACGCCGACAAGGTGCTGGTGCAGGAAGAAATGCGCCGCAAGGTTATTCATCGCGTCGTCGAAGACGTGCGCTCGGCCTACTGGCGCGCGGTGAGCGCCGACCGCCTGATGGCGCGGCTGGTCTCGCTTGAAGGCGAAACGAAAAAGGCGCTGGCTGAAACCCGCGCGCTGTTCAATGACAATCAGACGTCGCCGATCACCGCGCTGACGTACGAGCGCGAGCTGGTCGAGATCAAACAGAAGATCGGCGAAATCCAGCGCGAGTTAAACACCGCCAAGGCGCAGCTTGCAGCCTTGATGAATTTGCGGCCCGGCACCGCGTTCAAGCTCGCAGGCGGTAGCCGCAAGGAAGGCTCGCTGACGCTCAAAGCCGGTCTGGACGATATGATTTCGACGGCGGTCTTCAACCGGCCGGAGCTGCGCGAAGTTGAATACCAAAAGCGCATCAACATTCATGAAGCCGATGCTGCATTGCTCGAAATGCTGCCGGGCCTTCAGGCTTATGCGGGCTCTAACTATGACAGCAACACCTTCCTGCTCAACAGCGACTGGACCAACTGGGGCGTCAAAGCCAGCTGGAATTTGCTGAAGGTCTTTGCCTATCCCGCGCGCCGCGATGTGATCGAATTGCAGGACGATTTGCTGCGTCAGCGCTCGCTGGCTGTGACCATGGCCGTGATGACCCAAGTCCATGTCTCGCGCATCCGCTTCCTGCATGCCAACAAGGAGCTGCGGACGGCGGCTGAATACCGCGATGTTCAGCAGCGGCTGTTGAGCCAGATGCAGGCTGAAGCCTCGGCCGAGCGCGTCAGCAATCAAACGCTGATCCGCGAAGAGATGAACACGCTGGTCGCTGAAGCAAAATATGACATTGCCTACGCGCAGCTGCAGAACGCTTACGCCAACCTGTTCTCGTCGATGGGTCTTGATCCTTACGCTTGGGAAATTGACCGCTCGCAAAGCGTCGGCGCGGTCACGGCTTCGCTCAAAAACCTGTGGTTCGAACGCGGCGATCTCAACGCGGGCTGGTCAAAGCGGCTGGCGGCG
>JANMOL010000012.1:0-2976 GCA_031369245.1 Hyphomicrobium sp.
CCGGCCTTGATGTTCAACTCCGAGATGCCATGCAGGAGGAGACGCTGTCGCTATTGCGCGAAACCCGCGCCACCTCGCTGATCGTCACGCACCACCCGGAAGAGGCAATGCGCCTTGGCGACCGAATCGCGGTGATGTCGCACGGTCGTCTGGTGCAGTTGGGGACAGCGCAGGATCTCTATCACCATCCCAAGGATCTGTTCGTTGCGCGGCTGTTTTCCGAAATCAACGAAATCCCGGCCATTGTCAGTGGCGGATGCATCTCGGCCGCCTCGGGGCGGTACCCCGCACCCGGTCTCGCTGACGGAACCGGCGCGGTGCTGTGCATTCGCGAGCGCGGTATTCAACTGACACCCGAACCCGCATCTGAACCGGTGTCAGCGGCCGGAGGCCTCAGGGGCCGCATTGTCGATGTTAAGTTTCTCGGCGACATGACCCGCTTTGACGTCGCCGTCGAAGGCTTTGAACATCCGCTCAAGGTCCGCGTTATGGGCCGTGATGGGCTCGGCAAGGGCCGGGAAGTGCGCGTCACCATAGAGCCTGAGGGCGTGCTGGTCTTTCCAGCCGAAGTGGCGCATTCCAGCTGACGCCAGCCCGGTTACCACGAACTCAGAAGGCGCCGCCGCGCCTGCTGTGGCGAACTTGCCCGCCCCTGGCAGTTCTGCGATAGTGCCCTATATATTGCTGTGCAGCAGGCGCTGCCGAGAGGTTACCATGGGTCTCAGTGCTCAACATATTCTTCTGCTCCTGATTATTGCTCTGCTGCTGTTCGGGCGCGGAAAAATTTCCGAACTCATGGGCGACGTGGCCAAGGGCATCAAGAGCTTCAAAAAGGGCATGGCCGACGACGACGACGATGCAGCAAAGCCGCTTTCGCCGCGCACGATCGACAACGAGATACCGAGTTCCGACAAGACGAAGACGCGTTGACGCATCAGCGGCGCCCTTTGGCCCGTTCGGCTGATGACGGCGCGCGCGTCGCCGCGGCAACCGCGTTCCCCAGGTTTGGCTTAAATGTTTGAGATCAGCTGGAGCGAACTCCTGATCCTCGGGATCGTCACCCTCATTTTCGTGGGACCCAAGGAGCTGCCGGTTTTTTTACGCACCATCGGCCGTTATGCTGGAACGATCAAACGGCAGGCAACCGAGTTCCGCGCCCAGTTTGATGCCGCCATGCGCGAAGCCGAATTGGATTCTATGCGCGAAGAAATGGACGCCATGCAGGCCTCAGTCAACGCCGAGGTCATGAGCGCGAAGAGTACGCTTGAAGATACGGCCAGCGCTTCAACCATCATGCCATCTGACGCGGCGCTGTCCGCTGTCGCACCGGAGCGTGTGGCCGCGGCCGTGAGCACCAGCGATTATCTGCCGATGCCGCCAATGCCGGCCCCGCCCAGCATGGAGCGCTGAGCCAATGCAGGAGAGACTGGCGACGGCTGAGACGGATGCTGGCGATCACGACGAGATCGAGGCCAGCAAAGCGCCGTTGATGGATCACCTCATAGAACTGCGGTCGCGGCTGATGTGGGCGCTGGCCGCCTTCGTCATCATGTTCCTGGTGTGCTTCACGGTCGCTGGCAAAATTTACAACGTGCTCGTGTGGCCGTACATGTGGGCCTCGGGCAATGATCACGTGCGCCTGATCGCCACGCATTTTCTCGAGCAGATCATGACGCAAGTGAAGCTGGCGATGTTTGGCGCCGGTTTTCTGTCGTTTCCGGTGATCGCCACGCAGATCTATAAGTTCGTCGCGCCGGGGCTTTATAAAAACGAGCGGCGCGCGTTCCTGCCCTATCTGATCGCAACGCCGGTGCTGTTCACGATCGGCGCGGCCGTTGTCTATTTCATCGCCATGCCGGTGTTGATCCGGTTTTCGATCGGCCTGACGCAAACGACCGGCGATGGCATGCCGACCATCGAGCTGATGCCAAAAGTTTCGGAATACCTATCGCTGATCATGACGCTGATTTTCGGGTTCGGCATTGTGTTCCAATTGCCGGTGGTGCTGACGCTGCTTGCGCGCACAGGCTTTGTGACGTCCGAGGGCCTCGTCAGTTCGCGGCGCTATGCCATCGTCGGAATTTTTGCAGCCGCAGCCCTGCTTACGCCGCCCGACGCGTTGAGCATGGTCATCATGGCGCTGCCGACTGTGGCGCTTTATGAAGCCTCGATCTATGCCGTGCGCTGGGTCGAAAGACGACAGGTGCCCGCTGCGGCGGCATGACGTGCTGCCACCTGCCGCTGGACCCCGTTAAATCGATCGTATAGGACGGCCTCATCACCCCCTTCGTGAGGCGAGGCCAGGCCGTGTTCGACATCAAATGGATCAGAGATAACGCCAGCGCTTTTGACACGGCGATGGCGCGGCGCGGGCTCAGTGCGCATGTCTCCGCCGCCAAGCTCGCTGACCTGGACGAACAGCGGCGCGTCTGTCTGGCGGTGCTGCAAGAGGCGCAGGCGCAGCGCAACACGGTTTCGAAAGAGGTCGGCAAAGCCAAGGCCGCCAAGGACGAGGCGACGGCTGCCAAGCTGATGGCCGAGGTGCAAGCGCTCAAGGGCGCTATCGCGGCGGGCGAGGTTGAGGAGCGGCGCATCAACGCCGAAATTAGAGCCGCGCTCGAAGTCATTCCGAATTTGCCGCGCGACGATGTGCCGGACGGCACGGATGAGATGGGCAATAAAGAAATTCGCCGCGTGGGTACGGCGGTAAAATTTGATTTCGCACCCAAGCAGCACTTCGAAATCGGTGAAGCGCTCGGCATGATGGACTTCGAAAAGGCGGCGCAGATTTCAGGTTCGCGGTTCACGATCCTCAAGGGGCAACTGGCGCGCCTGGAACGGGCGCTCGGCCAGTTCATGCTGGATTTGCACACAGGCGAGCATGGTTACGAAGAGCATGTCGTGCCGTTGTTGGTGCGCGATGAGGCATTGTTTGGAACCAACCAGTTGCCAAAGTTTGAGGAAGACCTGTTCTTC
>JANMOL010000018.1:0-4243 GCA_031369245.1 Hyphomicrobium sp.
ACGCTGCCGTTCGTCATCAAACTGGCTGAAAAGGGCTTGGCCGCCTTCGATCGCGATCCCCACCTTGCCGCCGGTCTCAACGTGCGCGACGGACGGATCATGCATTCGTCGGTCGCCGCTTCACTCGGCTTTGACAACTTGCACGGTACGCGCGGGTTTCCGGTCGCTGCCGAATAAGTTTTAGACGAACCCCCGTGTGCCGGATCTTCCTCCTCCGGCCGCACCCTGCGCCGGTCCGCTTGTCCCAGCGGCCGGCGCTTTTTTTGTGTGATCGGGCGTGCTTGATTTTATGAGCCGCCGCGCAGCCGGGCGTTTTCGGCCTCAAGCGCTGCGATGCGGTGTTCGAGCTGGCCGACGGCGCTGGCGACATCGTCGAATGCCAGCAAGCGAGGAATATGCTGGGCGCAATTACGGTCCCAGGCGTCGATTGTAAAAACAATCGCGCGCTCGGGCGCTGCCGCGTATTCCGGATCTGCGAGTGACGCCAGCAGCGGTTGGTCGTTTTCAATGATTTTGGCGCTGCCCCAGAGCTTGATCCGGCGGCGCTTGGCGTAGTCCATCAAAAAAATTAAGGCGCGATTGTTCTCCGCCAAATTTCCAGCGGTGATGTACTGGCGGTTGCCGCTAAAGTCAGCGAACGCCAGCGTTGTCTCATCGAGGGCTTTGAGCAATCCTGCCGGACCGCCGCGATGCTGAATGTAGGGTTGCCCGGCAGCGCTCGCGGTGCCGAGATAGAATGAGCGGACACCCGCCAGTACCTGGGCTAGCTCCGGCGTTACGGTGCGTGGCCAGCCCGCGCCCTGTTCGACGCGCTGGAATTGCGCGCGGGAGCCGCGCCGCGTCTGCTCGGCCTTGACCGCGCCTGTAAAGGCGACATCGGATGGCGGTCGTGTCATCGCAGTCCTCAGTTGTGGATTGCGCTACAGAGCTGGCATCGTGATGAAGCCCGGGAGCGCCTTGATGCGCCCGATCCAAGCCGTGACGGCGGGATATTTTTCGAGCGTGACGCCACCTTCATGGCCAAGAGCCACATAGGGCATGCAGGCAATGTCAGCGATCGTCGGGCGCGACAGCGCAAGCCAATTGTGACGCGACAGATGAGCCTCCATGACGCTCAGAACGCGGGCTGCTTTTTCGCGTGCCAAGCCGGCATCGAGCTTGTAGCCGAACTTGTCGTGAAGGCGCGCATCATTGGGACCACGCGCGATTTCGTTGCCCGCAACCATCAGCCACTCGGTGACGCGCGCCATGGAGGCTGCATCGGTTGGCAGCCAGGTTTCGCCGCCCCACTTGCGCGCGACGTAAATGAGAATGGCTTGGCTGTCGCGCAGCGTCACCTCGCCATCGACAAAAATCGGGATCTCGCCGAACGGGTTTAAATCGATGAGTGGGCTTTTCTTGTGTGCGCCTGCCATGAAGTCGACGGGGACGACCTCGAGCGGCACACCCAGCAACGCGCACAGCAGCCGCACCTTGTAGCAATTGCCCGAGACCTCAAGATCGTAAAGCTTCGCCATTGGTTGCTCCCAGCCGGGTTTATTTATTTGAGGTTTCGACAATGGCGCCTTCCTAGCTGTTCCACTAGATGGTTATATTGGCAAGCAGAATGCCGAAAAATGGGAGAATAGACTTGGATCGATTTCGCGCGATGAGCGTTTTCATCACGGTTGCGGGTGCGGGCAGTCTATCGGCTGCCGCGCAGCAGCTTGATCAACCGCTCACGACGGTGAGCCGTCAGCTCGCGGCACTCGAAGCATTGGTTGGGACCACACTGATCGCCCGCACGACACGGCATATGGCACTTACCGAAGCGGGGCGGCGGTATCTCGACGTTTGCCGCCGCGTGCTCGAGGAGCTTGAGAGTGCGCACGGTCAAATGGCGGGCCGCGACGACGAACTGGCGGGCAGCATTGTGCTGACCGCGCCCGTCGTATTCGGCCGCATGCATCTGCTGCCGGTCGTCAATCAGTTTCTGAAACGGCATCCCCGGGTCGAGGTGCGCTTGCTGCTGGTCGATCGCATCGTTGATTTTTATGAGGAGGGTGTCGATGTGGCGCTCAGGATCGGGGCGCTGCCAGATTCCTCGCTCGTCGCCTCACGGATTGGGGCGGTGCGTCTCGTGACGTGCGCGGCGCCGTCTTATCTGACATCGCACGCGGCGCCAGCGATACCAGCAGAACTCGTCAACCACGCCTGCATCAGCTTTTCAGCGCTGCCGGGCGGTGTCCGCTGGATCTATAAGAGCGCGAAGCACGGGCGGCAGTCGGTGCGCGTCCTGCCGCGCTTGGCTGTCAATACCGCCGACGGGGCCGTCGATGCCGCAATCGCCGGGCTCGGCGTGACGCGGGTGCTGTCGTATCAGGCCGAGGGTGCGTTGCAGCGCGGGCGGTTGCGGGCCGTGCTCGATGCCTTCGAGGATGCCGCCATCCCCGTGCATCTGATCCAGCGGCCCGTCCGCCACCCGCAGCCGAGGGTCCAGACATTCATGGCCTTTGCCGCGAACGCGCTGCGCAATCGTATTGCGAGCCCGCCAGCGCGGGTTACTTCACGCTCGGGAAGCTGAACTCGGCGCCTGAGCGGATCCCGGTTGGCCAGCGCGCCGTAATAGTTTTGATGCGCGTGTAAAAGCGCACACCTTCCGGCCCGTAGATTGCGTGATCGCCAAACAGTGAGCGCTTCCACCCGCCAAATGAATGGTAGGCGACCGGAACGGGCAGCGGCACATTGATGCCGACCATGCCGACCTCGATCTTGTCGGCGAAGGCCCGCGCCGCATCGCCATCGCGGGTAAAGATCGCAGTGCCATTGCCGTATTCGTTGGTGTTGATCAGATGAGCCGCTTCATCGTAGGAGCCGGCGCGGACGATGGAGAGTACGGGCCCAAAGATTTCCTGTTTGTAGATCGCCATATCCTTGGTGACGTGATCAAACAGCGAGCCGCCGAGGAAGAAGCCATTTTCATAGCCTTGCAATTCGAGGCCGCGGCCGTCAACGACAAGCGTGGCGCCTTCCTTGACGCCGAGATCAATCAGGCCGGAAATCCGCCGCTTGGCATCGCCGGTGATCACGGGCCCCATTTCGGATTCGGTGTCGGATGCCGGGCCGACTTTGAGCGCGCGGACTTTAGGCGCCAGGGCCTCAACCAGCCGGTCAGCAGTTTTGGCACCGACCGGGACCGCAACCGAGATCGCCATGCAGCGTTCACCGGCCGAGCCGTAGCCAGCGCCCATGAGGGCATCGACGGCCTGATCCATGTCGGCGTCGGGCATGACGATCATGTGGTTTTTAGCGCCGCCAAGGGCTTGCACGCGTTTGCCGGCAGCCGTGCCGCGCTGGTAGACGTATTCAGCGATCGGTGTTGAGCCGACGAAGCTGACAGCAGCGACGTCAGGCGAATCAAGGATCGCATCGACGGCAGTTTTGTCGCCGTGGACGATGTTGAACACGCCGGACGGCAGTCCGGCTTCCTGGAACAGCTCCCACAGCATCATCGTCGATGATGGATCGCGCTCCGACGGCTTCAGGATAAACGTGTTGCCGCAGGCAATCGCGACAGGGAACATCCACATCGGCACCATGGTCGGGAAGTTGAACGGCGTGATGCCGGCGACAACGCCGAGCGGCTGGCGATCGGACCAGCTGTCGATCTCTGGACCGACGTTGCGGCTGAATTCGCCTTTCAGGAGATGCGGGATGCCGCACGCGAAATCGACGACATCAATACCGCGCTGAAGTTCGCCGAGCGCGTCGGGATGGGTTTTGCCGTGTTCGCGCGAAATAGCGCTGGCGATTTCGCCGGAATGGCGTTCCAGAAGTTCCTTGAACTTGAAGATTGGCTTGATGCGTTTGAGCGGCGGGGTCCGGCCCCAGGGCTCGGCAGCGGCTTTTGCGGCGGCGATGGCAGCGTTGATCTCGTCGGCCGTAGAGAGCGGAAGCGTGGCGGTCTGTTCACCCGTTGCTGGATTGAACACCGCGCTCGTGCGCGCCGAAGACGACGTGACTTTGCGGCCATTGATGGCGTTTTGGATGGTTTGCACGGAGGCACCCTTGCCGGTTGGTTGTGGGTTAATGCGTGGTCTTCAAAACCATCGTCAGGGTATCGAACAGCTGATCAATTTCGGATTTCGAAATGATCAGCGGCGGTGACAGCGCAATAATATCGCCGGTCTGGCGGACCAGCAGATTGTGCTCGAAGGCTTTGACAAAGCGATCATAGGCTCGCTTGGTTGGCTCGCCGGGGAGC
>JANMOL010000054.1:0-12897 GCA_031369245.1 Hyphomicrobium sp.
CCCTGCTTGACGTAGCTCAGCGAGCGCGGTTCGGGCTAGGCCCCATCGCTTCAAGACGTTGCGAGTCTCGATTTCGGCCTTCGGCGGCAGTTTTTCGAGATCGTTGAAGGCGCGCTTTGGATCGAACATCGGTCACCGGAAGATAACAAATATGTCGATGAAAGTGCTTTTTGTCGACACATGATGCTTGATATGTCGATTCTGATAACATTTCCAGATTTATATGTCGACATAATATGTTTTGATCGACATGTATGGTATCATATGTCGACGAGAACGCCAGACCTTGATAAATGTGTCGACAATTTTCAATTTCGTCGACATGCTTGACCGCAAATGTCGATCCCATACCACCTTGAGTACGAAATGCTTACAAAACGCAGTTTCATAGACACGTTACCGCGACGCCGGGAATCTCGGCCGATACCTTGACCCCTGTTTACCTTTCAGGCTCTTTACCCGCCTTAACCAATCAAAAAAATCTAAGATCCCACCTCCCCATGGCCAACGAACGCTACAACGCGCCCGCAAGGGAAAAGCACTGGCAGCACGTCTGGGAAAAGGGCCAGATCTTTCGCGCGTCCGAGGATGAGACACGGCCCAAATGCTACGTGCTCGAGATGTTCCCCTATCCGTCCGGGCGCATCCACATGGGTCACGTCCGCAACTACGCCATGGGCGATGTGTTTGCCCGCTACAAGCGCACCAAAGGCTTCAACGTGCTCCATCCGATGGGCTGGGACGCCTTTGGCATGCCGGCCGAAAACGCGGCCATGGAGCGCAAGGTTCATCCCGGAAAATGGACGAACGCCAACATCGATACGATGCGCGGCCAGCTGAAGTCGATCGGCCTGTCACTCGACTGGTCACGCGAAATCGCAACCTGCTCGCCCGACTACTACCAGCATCAGCAAAAACTGTTCCTGGATTTGCTGGCCAAAGGCATCGCCTATCGCAAATCGTCGAAGGTCAATTGGGATCCGGTCGATCATACTGTGCTGGCCAACGAGCAGGTCATCGACGGCCGCGGCTGGCGCTCGGGCGCACTGGTTGAGCAGCGCGAGCTGACGCAGTGGTTTTTCAAAATCACCGACTACGCCGATGAGCTGCTGCGCGGCCTGGAAACGCTGACCAATTGGCCAGACAAAGTCCGCCTGATGCAGACCAACTGGATCGGCCGTTCGGAAGGCATGCTGATCCGCTGGGCGCTCGACGCCAAAACCGCCCCAAACGGTCATAGCGAATTAGAGGTCTATACGACCCGGCCGGACACGCTGTTCGGCGCCTCGTTTCTGGCGGTTGCAGCCGACCATCCGCTCGCCAAAGCGGCCGCCGGCAAAAATCCTGAACTCGCGGCCTTCTGTGACGAGTGCCGCCGCATGGGCACCTCGGTTGCCGACATCGAAGCCGCTGAAAAACGCGGTTTTGATACCGGCATTCGCGCCGCACATCCATTCGACAAAGACTGGCAGCTGCCGGTCTATGTCGCGAATTTTATTCTGATGGACTACGGCACCGGCGCGATTTTCGGTTGCCCGTCAGGCGATCAGCGCGACATGGATTTTGCACGCCGCTACGACCTGCCGGTTGTCCCTGTGATCCTGCCGCCGGGCGAAGATGCCGCCACGTTTGCGCTGCAAAACAAGGCCTACGAAGACGACGGCGTGATGATCAACTCGCACTTCCTCAACGGCAAATCGACCAAGGATGCATTCGACGACGCCGCCGGCCGGCTCGAAAAACAGCAGCTGGGGGCTAAGCCGCAGGGTGCCCGCAAAGTCAATTTCCGGCTGCGCGACTGGGGTATCTCGCGCCAGCGCTATTGGGGCTGCCCAATCCCGATCGTGCACTGCACGGATTGCGGCGTCGTGCCGGTCGCTGAGCGCGATCTGCCGATCAAACTGCCAGACGACGCGACCTTCGACAAACCCGGCAACCCGCTCGACCGCCACCCGGCGTGGAAACACACAGCCTGCCCCAAGTGCGCCAAGCCCGCGCTGCGCGAAACCGACACCATGGATACCTTCGTTGATTCCTCGTGGTACTTCGTGCGCTTCACCGCGCCGAAATCGGACAGCCCGGTCGATAAAAAAGCCGCGCAATACTGGCTGCCCGTCGATCAATACATCGGCGGCGTCGAGCACGCGATTTTGCATCTGCTGTATTCGCGCTTCTTTGCGCGCGCGCTGTGTGACACCGGCCATCTGTCATTTGCGACCAACACTCGCGAACCGTTTGCCGCCCTGTTCACGCAAGGCATGGTGACGCACGAAACCTACAAGTCTCAGGACGGCTATTGGCTGCAGCCCAACGAAGTCAAATTCGAGGGCGAAGGCGCCAATCGCCACGCTGTCGAAGCGGCATCCGGCCGGCCGGTGACGATCGGCTCGATTGAGAAAATGTCGAAGTCGAAAAAGAACCTCGTCGACCCCGACGACATCATCGCCCACTACGGTGCCGACTGCGCGCGCTGGTTCATGCTGTCGGATAGCCCGCCCGAACGCGACGTGATCTGGACTGAAGCCGGCGTCGCCGGTGCTGGCCGCTTCATCCAGCGCGTCTGGCGCATCACCGACGACATCGCCGAGCGCTTTCCGGGCAAACCAGGGGCCAGGCCCGCCGATTTCGGGCCGGAAGCCATGAACATCCGCAAAGCTGCCCACCGGGCGCTCGACCAGGTCGCCAAAGCCATTGAGGCGCTGCGCTTCAATGTGGCGGTCGCCCACATCCACGAGTTCGCCAATGTGCTCCAGACCGGCCTAAGCAAAGACGGCGAAGGCCTGAATTGGGCGGCCCAGGAGGCAGCATTCCTGCTGGTCACTATGATCGGCCCGATGATGCCGCATTTAGCTGAAGAATGCTGGGCGCGGCTCGGATACAACACGTTGCTCGCGAACGAACCGTGGCCAGCGGCCGAGGCCGTCCTACTCGTTGACGATCAAGTGACCATTGCCGTACAGGTGAATGGTAAGCGCCGGGACGAGTTGGTCATTTCCCGCTCAGCCGGGACCGGCGAGGTCGAGGCGGCGGCCTTGAAGCTTGAACCGGTCATCCGGGCGCTCGAAGGCCGTCCGGTGAAAAAAGTTATCGTGGTTCCGCAGAGGATCGTGAATGTCGTCGGCTGACGCATCAAGCGGACAACAAGGATCGCGCCGTCTGAAGTCTAGACGCGCTTTTTCTTTGCTTGCGACGGCTGCTTGCGTCGCCACGCTTGGCGCCTGCTCTGATGCCGGCGGCGGGTTCCGCCCGCTCTACGGCTCGATCGGCACAGACGGTGTCGCCGCTGACCAAAAACTCGCAGCGATCGAATTTGCGCCGATCCCGGGCCGCGTTGGTCAGCGCATCCGCAACGAACTGATTTTCCAATCGACCGGTGGCGGGCTGCCATTGCCGCCGGAATACCGGCTCGACGTCGCCGTGCGCGAGTCGGTCGCCTCAACGCTTGTGAAGATTGACGGCAACGCTCAGGGCCAAGTCTACAATCTCGACGCCTCGTTCCAGCTGATCCGGATTTCGGACAGGACGGTGGTGGCCAAGGGCGTCAGCTACGGCCGCGCCGGATACGAACGCATGACCTCGATCTTCTCCAACGTGCGCGCCCGCGAAGACGCTGAAAACCGCGCCGCTAAGACGGTTGGCGAAGAATTGCGCAGCCGGCTGCTGGCCTACCTGTCGCGCCCTGCGTGACGCGCAGCACGTGCTCATGAGTGCAACGACCCATTGGCGGCGCCATGGCTGCGATTAAAGCTGCCCAGGTGGCTCAATTTCTCAAAGCGCCGCCTTCGGCCATTTCGGCCGTGCTGTTCTTTGGCTCCGACCCGGGCTTGGTGGCCGAACGCAGCCAGCAACTCGCTAAACTATTAGCCGAACGCGAACAGCCAGCAGGCGACGTCATCCGCTTCGACGATAGTGATCTTGAAGACGATAGCGGGCGGCTGGCCGTCGAACTCAATACCCGGCCGATGTTTTCAGGCCGCCGGATTGTGCGCGCGACCGCCGGCCGCCGTATCAGCGCGCAACTGCTCAAACCCTTGCTGACCTCAGGCCCGTCGCTCGAAGGCGTGCTGATCGTTGAAGCCGCCAACCTCAAACCGGATGATGCGCTGCGCGCTCTGTTCGAAACCGCGCCGCAAACCGCCGCCATCGGCTGCTACCCCGATTCCAACGCCGATCTCGACACCCTCGTCGATCAGGTGCTGTCGGGTTTCGGCGTCAAAATCAGTCTTGATGCCCGCACCCTGCTGCTGGCCCGCCTTGGCGCCGACCGCGCGCTGTCGCGGGCCGAAATCCAAAAGCTGGCGATTTACGCCCATGGCCGCGACGTCATCCAACCCGCCGATGTCGATGCGATCGTCGGAGACGCCGCCGATTTAGCGCTTGAGGGCATCGCTGAAGCCGCAGCCCACGGCCGGGCGCGCGACGCCATTTCAGACTATGGCCGGGCCATTGCCTCGGGCGAGAGTGCTCAGGCCATCATTTTAATCGCGCAACGCTATTTTCTAAAACTCCACCGCGTGCGCGCCGACCTCGACGCGGGCCGCAGCCTGGACGACGCGCTGCGCGCGCTCCGGCCGCCGCTGCATTTCAAACAGCGCGACGCCTTCGCGGCCCAGGTTCGGCTGTGGAGCGCCAGCGCACTCGATGCGGCCCTCAAGCGCATAGCCGAGACGGCCAAGGCGGCGCGCCGCTCATCCGCCCTCGAAGATACCCTCGGCGAGCGCCTGATGCTGGCACTCGCTGCCATGGCAGCAGCCCCGTCCAGCCGTGCGGCTCGCAGCCGCTGACAGCGCGCCTTGCCGCGCCCACTGCGCCCCCTATAGTGCCGCGCGACCAGAAGGACCCCCCATGACAGACACCCGCTACCACGTCACCGGCATTGGCAACGCCATCGTCGATATCATCGGCCGCTGCGATGATGCCTTCCTCGCTGAAATCGGCGTCGCCAAGGGCAGTATGCAGCTCACCGATGCCGACGGCGTCGCCAAAATTTACCGCAGCATGGGGCCTGCTATCGAGATCTCCGGCGGATCGGTTGCCAACACCATTGCCGGCGTGGCGTCGTTTGGCGGAGCAGCAGGCTTTATCGGCAAGGTGGCCGACGATGAGTTCGGCCGCATCTTCACCCACGACATCCATTCAATCGGCGTGACCTTCACCTCGCCGCCCGTCACAGGATCGCTGCCAACGTCGCGCTCGCTGATTCTCGTCACGCCCGATGGCGAGCGCACGATGAATACCTTTCTTGGAATCTCGACATCGCTCGACCACGCGCAGTTAGATCGCGAGATGATCAAGAACAGCGCCATTCTCTATCTCGAAGGCTATTTGTTCGATTTACCGGACGCCAAGCAGGCATTTAAAGATGCAATGCGCGAAGCCAAAAACGCAGGCCGCCAGGTCGCGCTCTCGCTCTCTGACGGCTTTTGTGTTGATCGCCACCGCGCCGAGTTTCTGGCCCTTATTCAATCCGGCGTCGATATTCTTTTCGCCAATGAAAATGAAATCAACTCGCTTTACCAGACATCGGATTTCGATAGCGCTGCGCTCCACGCCAAACGCGATGTAAAGCTGGCCGTGCTGACGCGCAGCTCGAAAGGCTCGCTTATTCTTTCGAGCGGCGAACCCGTCATCGTTCCAGCCGAGCCCGTTTCAAAAGTCGTCGATACGACCGGCGCTGGCGACCTTTACGCAGCTGGATTTCTATTTGGCACGTCGCGCGGATTGCCACTGGCCGACTGCGGAACCCTGGCCAGTTTAGCCGCCGCCGAAATCATCAGCCATATTGGCGCGCGCCCGGCTATGGCGCTGTCCACCCTTGCCCGTGAGCGCGGCTTGCTGAATTGAAGAGCCACGCCGATAAGCCACGCAGGAGACAACACGCATCACCCCAATACCGGCTCTATTCCCGGCTGCAACTACAACTCCATGCTTATAATCCTCATTGGGGAATACCCTATTTCCGGCCTTATTGAATTGCTCGAATTAAATTCCCTGGAATAAGCTATTGGCTTCGCGCAATGTCGAACCGGACGATTCGACTGGTTCGAGGTTCGATTGATGGTGGAAGCCAAATCACGTCGCGGCCGGCCCTTAGGGACGGGTATTGACGACAGCGACAGAATTGCCCGGCTTGCCGAGCTATTGAAGATGCAGCCCGAGTTGAAGCCGACAACGGCTATTCGCTGCATGGGCTATACCGACCCGTCGGCTATTCGCCGCCTGCGGGATAAGTTTAAACAAATGTCCCGATCACAACCCGGATCCGGCCGGGCCCGGACCGCAAACCAGGCACGCCATGCGGCACGCACTGGTGAGGCCGCGCTCTCCACCTCGGCAGCGCGCGGTCCACGCTAGACCAAAGCTTTACAGAAATCTCTCCAACAACTTTTCCGGGCCGCTGCCCCAAGCGGCCCATTTTTTTGTCCGGCAGTTGATCTGGATCGAACGTGCTGGCTTAAAGCCTGCGCAGTGAAACCGATTGCACCCGGTGATTATCGCCCTTTTGCAAAATAAGCTGCGCCCGCCGCCGCGTTGGCAAAATATTCTCCTCAAGGTTCTTGAGGTTGACCTTGCGCCAGATATTCAGCGCCATGCGCTGGGTTTCTTCCGGGCTCATCGCCGCGTACTTGTGGAAATAAGCGCCGGGATCACGGAACGCGGTACTGCGCAGGCGCAAAAATCGCGTCACGTACCAGCTCTCGATGACATCGACGTCGGCATCGATATAGATTGAGAAATCGATGAAATCCGAGACAAAGGGGATAGCGCCGCCATCCTTTGGCATCTCGGCTGGCTGTAATATATTCAAGCCTTCAATGATCAGAATATCCGGCTGCCGGATGCTGACTTTCTGACCCGGCAGAATATCGTATTGGAAATGCGAATAGACCGGCGCTTCAACCTGCGCCACGCCGGATTTCACATTCCCTAAAAATTTGAGGAGTGCGTCGGCGTCGAAACTCTCAGGAAATCCCTTGCGCTCCATCAGGCCGCGCCGTTGGAGTTCGGCATTCGAAAAAAGAAAGCCGTCGGTCGTCAGCAGATCGACGCGCGGATGATCCGGCCAACGCGCCAGCAAGGCTTTCAGCACACGCGCCGTGGTGCTCTTGCCGGCCGCCACCGAACCGGCGACACCGATAATGAACGGCACCTTGTGGTCCTTGCGGCTCAAAAATTCCGACGACACCGAGTGCAGTTTTTGCGCCGCCGCGACATACAAATTGAGCAAGCGCGACAGCGGCAGATAAATCTGCTCGACCTCATCGATCGACAATTCTTCGATCACGCCCGAGAGCTGCTCGAGCTCACTTGATTTCAACGTCATCGGCGTATCGGCGCGCAGCCGTGCCCACTCCTCGCGCGTGAACGTGCGATAGGGCGAGAACGGCAATCCGTTGGCAATCGGCGGGGCTAACGCGCGCTTGGCCGCAGCCTTGCGTGCAACGCGCTTCTTGGTCACGAACCGCTCCCAGGACCATTCCCAGAACCGCTCCCAGAACCGCTCCGAGAACCGCTGTGAGGCCGCGCCGCCTTCTCAGCCAGGCCTGACGTGCCCATACGGCCCTCGAGCAACGCCAGTACGTCGGCCAAATCGAGCCCGCGCGATTCCAGCAACACCAGCAAATGATAGAGTGTATCTGCAGCCTCAACTTTAAGCGCCGCCGGGTCGCTGCCAAGCGCCGCAATCACCGTCTCAACGGCTTCCTCGCCAAATTTCTTGGCGCAGCGTTCCGGCCCGGCATCAAGCAACTGACGCGTATAGGACGTGCTGGCGCTCTCAGCCCGGCGCGCGCGGATCAAAGCCGCCAGGCGTTCCAATGTGTGGGGTTCACCCATAGCGCGGTCCTGACCCATGCTGACAGGCAGCGCATCCGCTCACCGGGGCTGCGCGGGCACACCACCAAGACCAGACCGGCCCGTCAAGTTCGCCTTGCCAGTAATCTGAACAAATCGCGCGGCTTAAAGCAGCCTCACGCGCGTCAGCCGGGCGTTAGCCGCCGCCGAGCCGCTGGCGGATATAATCGAGCTGATCGAAGTTGCCGAACTTGATGACCAGTTGCCCGGTCTCGCCCGAGCCGCGCTTGATCTCGACCTTGAGACCCAAAAGATCAGCCAGCTCCTTTTCGAACGCCCGAGTATCGGCGTCCTTGTCACGCACTTTCTTACTGCTGGAGGAACCGGTCTCGCCCGCCTCACGATCGGCTTGAACCAGCGCTTCGACCTCGCGCACATTCATCGCCTCATCGACAATCCGCCGCGCCAGCGCTTCAGCATCGTCACGCCCGATGAGGGCACGTGCATGCCCAGCCGTCAGGCTGCCCTGCTGCAGCAACGCCTGCACCGCCATCGGCAGCTTCAAAAGCCGCAACGTGTTGGCCACGTGACTGCGGCTCTTGCCGATGATCTCCGAGACCTGCTCCTGGCTGTATTCAAACCGCTCAATCAGATCGCGGTAGCCGGCCGCCTCTTCAATCGCGTTGAGATCTTGCCGCTGAACGTTCTCGATGATCGCGAGTTCGAGCACTTCCTTGTCGGTCAAATCGCGGATGATGACGGGAACGGTGTGGATCTGCGCTTTCAGCGCTGCCCGCCAGCGCCGCTCACCAGCGACGATCTCATACTCGTTCGCGCCGCCAGCCGACGGCCGCACGATGATCGGCTGCACCAAACCCTTGGTGCGGATCGATTCCGATAATTCCATCAATTCGTCGTCGCGGAAATCTTTGCGCGGGTTGAGCGGGCTCGACTTGATCTGCGCGATCGAAACCATGCGCTGCTCGCCTTCGGGCGGCAACCGGACGCCGCCGCTCGGCGCGGGCTCTCCGATCAGTGACGCCAGTCCGCGGCCCAATCGGCTTTTCGGCAGTGCTGAGTGCATAGCGGTTCGCGGTCCCTGGTCTGCTTGTTATGCTGGTTGCTGTTGACGCGACGAAACGCTGTGATGCCTGCAAATGCCTACTGAACTCTAGGCAGCCTTAAACCGGCGCTCACGCTCGATGATCTCGGTCGCCAGCCGGATGTAGGCTTGGCTGCCGGCGCAATCGTAGTCGTACAGCAGGATCGGTTTGCCGTGCGACGGCGCTTCAGCGACCCGCGTATTGCGCGGGATAATCGTCTCGTAAACTTTTGGCCCAAAGAATGCCCGCACGTTCTCGGCGACTTCTTTTGACAGCGATGTGCGGGCGTCGTGCATCGTCAGCACTACGCCCTGGATCTGCAAATGCGGGTTCAGCGTCGCGCGAATCTGATCGATGGAATCCTTCAGCTGCGAGATGCCTTCCAGCGCAAAAAACTCGCACTGAACGGGCACCAGCACGGCGTGGGCCGCGCTCATCGCATTCAGGGTCAAAATGTTGAGCGATGGCGGGCAATCGATCAGCACATAGCTGAACCCGAGCTCCTGCGGCCGCGATCTCTGCTGACCGATCAGCGCGGTTACCGCATCGCGCAGCCGGTACGGCCGCGAGCTGTCCGCGCCAAGAGATCCTTCAATGCCAACGAGATCGCTATTGGCTGGCACCACATGCAATCCGGGCACCGCCGTTGGCTGGCTGGCTTCCAGCAACGTCGCGCCGCCCGCCAGAACATCATACGATGTCAGCAACCGCTGTTCGGCAGCGATCCCCAGCCCGGTTGAGGCGTTGCCCTGTGGATCAAGATCGAGCACCAGCACCGTCTCGCCGACGGCGGCCAGCGCGGTCCCAAGGTTGATCGCCGTCGTGGTCTTGCCGACGCCGCCCTTTTGGTTGGCAATCGCCAGCACGCGCGGCCCCGCCGAGCCACCCGCGCCGCCGCCGGAAACATAACCTGTCACTTGGCTCGTCACGGGTTACCCCTATCCAACAATCGATGACGGCGCTTTGGGCGCCAACGCCGTGAGCAACACAACCGCCCCCGCAGGATCGGTGATACTCGGCTTACACTCGGCTGAAAACGCCCACGATCGCGCCGCTTCATCCAGTTCGGACGCAACCTCCCGGCCCTTCGAGAACAGACCGAGCGTATCCGACGCAAAATAAGGCGCGACCAGCTCGGCCAAACGCGGCATCGGCGCTAAAGCCCGAGCCGTGACGCAATTAATCTCCCTCACCTTAGCGCGAGTCTCCGGTTTTTCGATACGCATGCACAGGATGTCCACAGCTACCCCGGTCTGGCGAGCGACTTCCCGCAGGAATGCGGCTTTGCGGCTGTCGCTCTCGATCAAGGTGTGGCGCGTCCCGCCCCTGTCAGCCGCCAGGATCGCCAGCACAAGGCCCGGGAAGCCCGCGCCGGAGCCCAGATCAAGCCAATGCACGGCGCCTGACGGGGCATAAGCCCACAACTGCGCGCTATCGGCAAAATGCCGGTGCCAGATATCGTCGAGCGTGCTGGGCGCAACAAGGTTAATGGTCTTCTGCCAGCGCTTCAGCAGAGTCTCGTAAACCACCAGCCGGTCGAGCGTTTCACGTGAAACCGTAAACACCTTTTGGAACCCGTCCGGCCCCCGGATATGGTCAACAAAAGCGCCTGCCATCAGGCCGTCTTACGCGCGCCGCTGGCGGCCTTGAGGTGGCCCAGCAGGACCAGTACCGCCGCCGGTGTAATGCCCTCCAGGCGGCCCGCCTGAGCGATTGTAGAGGGCCTCTGGGTAGCCAGCTTCTGGCACACCTCCGCCGACAAGCTCGGGACCGCCCCGTAGTCAAAATTAACCGGAATTTGAACGGCTTCGTCGCGCCGCAGCGCCGCCACATCCTCATCCTGACGGCGCACGTAGGCGGCGTACCGGGCATCGATTTCGAGCTGACTGGCGACCGCGGGCGAAAGATCGCCGATCTCAGGCCAGATGGCCGCCAGCCGCGCCCTGTCAATGTCAGGGAAGGCCAGCAGATCGAACGCCGACCGGCGGCGGCCGTCGTGGTTGATGGCCAGGCCATGCTTGGCGGCTTGCGTCGGTGTCAGGCTGAGTTGGTTCAGCAAGTCAAAGCCGCCGGCCAGCGCCTTGGCCTTGGCCTCGAATGCGGCCCGGCGCACCGGCCCAACGCAGCCGAGCGCGATGCCCAGCGGCGTCAAACGCTGATCGGCGTTATCGGCCCGCAGCTTCAACCGGAACTCGGCCCGCGACGTGAACATCCGGTACGGCTCGGACACCCCGCGTGTCACCAGATCGTCAATCATCACGCCGAGATAGCCGTCTGTGCGCGAAACGGCGAACGAAGTCGTACCGCCGCCCGCCAGCAAGGCCGCGTTGATCCCGGCCGCCAGCCCCTGGGCTCCGGCTTCTTCGTAGCCCGTCGTGCCGTTGATCTGGCCAGCCAAAAACAGCCCCGGCAAACGCTTGACTTCGAGCCCGGGCGAAAGTTCGCGCGGATCGACATAATCGTATTCGATGGCGTAGCCGGGCCGCTTGACGACGACTTTCTCGAGCCCCGGCACGGTCGTCAAAAACGCCTGCTGAACAGCAACCGGCAATGAGGTCGAGACCCCGTTGGGGTAGATCGTATCGTCATCCAGGCCCTCGGGTTCGAGAAAGATCTGGTGCGAGGACCGGTCGGCAAAGCGCACGACCTTGTCCTCGATCGATGGGCAATAGCGCGGGCCGACGCTGGCAATCTGGCCCGAATACATCGGCGAACGGCCAAGATTGGCGCGAATGATGTCGTGCGTTGCCGCCGTCGTGTGGGTGATCCCGCAGGCGATCTGGCGCGTGGTGATGCGCTCGGTGAGAAACGAAAACGGCACCGGATCGGCATCCGCCTGCTGCATTTCAAGGCCTGACCAGTCGATCGTTCGGCCATCGAGCCGGGCGGGCGTTCCCGTCTTGAGACGGCCGAGCTTGAGCCCCAGCGCGTACAGCCGGTCCGACAGCTTGAGCGCTGGGCCTTCGCCCGCGCGGCCAGCCGGGATCTGCTGTTCGCCCATATGGATCAAGCCATTGAGGAACGTGCCCGTGGTCAGCACGACCGCCGCGCAGGCCAGCGTGCAGCCAGCGCCGGTCACGACACCGGCAACCCGGCCATTGTCGACCACCAGATCCTCGACCCCGCCTTCGAGCACGGTCAGATTGGTGGTGTCAGCGATCGCCGCCTGCATCGCTTCGCGATACAGCTTGCGATCGGCCTGGGTGCGCGGCCCGTGCACGGCTGGCCCCTTGGACCGGTTCAGCAGCCGGAACTGAATGCCGGCCTGATCCGCCACCCGCCCCATCAAGCCATCAAGCGCGTCGATTTCGCGAACCAAATGGCCCTTGCCAAGCCCGCCAATGGCCGGGTTGCAAGACATCTCGCCAATGGTTGCCGCGCTGTGCGTGACCAGCGCCGTCCGCGCGCCCATGCGGGCGCTGGCGGCCGCGGCCTCGCACCCGGCATGTCCGCCGCCGACCACAATGACATCGTAGGATTTCGCGCTCATGGCCCATGCACTACGCGATCCTGAGGGCGCGCAAAAGGCCTTCGATGGGCGGCCAGCCCGGCATGACACCTCGGGCAAACGATTCACGTGAAACGTTTTGTTAGGAAATCGGGCTCACTTCCCGATGCAGAACCGGCTGAAAATCTGATCGAGCACGTCCTCGACATCGACCCGGCCGGTGATCCGGCCGATGGCATGAGCGGCCAGCCGCACATCCTCGGCCCGCAGTTCGAGCGCAACCGGATCGCCTTCAAGGAACGTCGCCAGCGATGCGGCCGCCGTTTCGAGATGCTGACGATGCCGGGCCTGGGTCAACGCGGGTTGAAGCTGATCGCCGCACGTGATCAGCAGCCATCGCAGTACGCGTTCGATTACCGAAAGCTCGGTGGCCCTAAGCGCACCTTGTCGGATGCCCGCGGACTTTTAGAAAAGACCCAAGGACTCGGCCGAACCTATCTGTCTCCCATGATCGATAGGAGCAGTCCCAATGGGACGCCATTGACGTTCTCC
>JANMOL010000082.1:0-1985 GCA_031369245.1 Hyphomicrobium sp.
TCTTGCCGCACGCGCGGGCGATGGTCTGCGCCTCCAGCGTCATCACCTTGAGGTAGTTCGCCAGTCGCCGCCCGGCGGCAATCGGATCGACCCGCTTCATCAGTTCGGGGTCCTGCGTGGTGATGCCGGCCGGGTCGCGGCCCTCATGCCAATCGTTGTAAGCGCCAGCTGTGGTGCCAAGCGCGTTGTATTCAGCTTCATAAGACGGATCGTTATCGCCAAGCGCGACGAGTGCTGCACAGCCGATCGCGACCGCATCCGCGCCGAGCGCCAGCGCCTTGGCGACATCGCCGCCGTTGCGAATACCGCCGGAGACGATGAGCTGCACCTTGCGGTGCATGCCGAGATCCTGCAGCGCCTGGACCGCGGGCCGGATGCACGCTAGCGTCGGCAAGCCGACGTTCTCAATGAAGACTTCCTGCGTGGCGGCGGTGCCGCCCTGCATGCCGTCGAGCACCACAACGTCGGCACCGGCTTTCACAGCCAGTGCCACATCGTAATACGGCCGAGTGCCGCCAATCTTGATGTAGATCGGCTTTTCCCAGTTGGTGATCTCGCGCAATTCCATGATCTTGATTTCAAGATCGTCCGGGCCGGTCCAGTCGGGATGGCGGCAGGCCGAGCGCTGGTCGATGCCTTTCGGCAGATTGCGCATTTCAGCCACGCGATCGGATATTTTCTGGCCGAGCAGCATCCCGCCGCCGCCCGGTTTCGCGCCTTGCCCAACGACGACTTCAATCGCGTCGGCTTTGCGAAGGTCATCAGGGTTCATGCCATAGCGCGACGGCAGATACTGATAGACCAGCGTCTGTGATTGACCACGCTCTTCCGGCGTCATGCCGCCGTCGCCGGTGGTCGTTGACGTGCCAGCAGCCGTTGCGCCGCGCCCGAGCGCTTCCTTGGCGTTGGCCGATAGCGCGCCAAAGCTCATACCCGCGATCGTGATCGGAATTTTGAGCTCGATTGGCTTTTTGGCAAAGCGCGTGCCGAGCGTCACGGATGTCGTGCACTTCTCGCGGTAGCCTTCGAGCGGATAGCGCGAGATCGAGGCCCCGAGGAACAGCAAATCATCGAAGTGCGGAACCTTGCGTTTCGCGCCGCCGCCCCGGATGTCATAGATTCCTGTCGCCGCCGCACGGCGGATTTCCGACATCGTATAGTCGTCGAACGTTGCTGACTTACGCGGCGTGGTCGGCGGAGTGTGATAGGTCATCAGTAGGCATCCGCGTTGTCGATGTTGAAATTATAGAGCTTGCGGGCCGAACCGTAGCGCTTGAACTCGGCCGTCTTGACGCCGTTCATGCCGGCTTTTTCCAGCAGCTTGCCGAGTGCGTCGTGGTGCTCGGGCCGCATCTCTTTTTCAATGCAGTCAGCCCCGAGGCTTTTGACCGAGCCGCGCACGAATAGTTTGGCTTCATAGATGGAATTGCCGAGCGCATCGCCGGCATCGCCCAGCACCACGAGGTGGCCAGACTGCGCCATGAAAGCCGACATGTGGCCGATGTTGCCTTTGACGACGATGTCGATGCCCTTCATCGAGATGCCGCAGCGCGAGGAGGCGTTCCCTTCAATGACCAGCAGTCCGCCTCGGCCCGTTGCACCGGCGTACTGGCTGGCATCACCTTTGATGATGACTTTGCCGGACATCATGTTTTCAGCGACGCCCGGTCCGGCAGAGCCGTGCACCGTCACGGTCGCCTTTTTGTTCATGCCGGCACAGTAGTAGCCGACACTGCCTTTGACATCGACCTTGAGCGGCGCATCGATGCCGACGGCCACCGCGTGCGAGCCGCGCGGATTGAGAACTTCCCAATCGATCTCGTTGGTGCCGTCGTTTTGGCGATGAAGTTCCTGGTTCAGTTCACGAAGCGGTGTTGTCGCCAGATCGATTTTGCGCATCAGGTGCGCTCCCAGAAGTAAACGGTCGCCGGTTCCGGTTCCCACACTCTGGCAGTTTCGATGCCGGACAGATTGACGAGCGCGCG
>JANMOL010000128.1:0-5159 GCA_031369245.1 Hyphomicrobium sp.
AGCGGCGCAGGCTCGGGCGCACGCTGCAGACCGCCGCTGACGTCAGCTGTCAGCACCGCGGTCACGCCGGCAACGCCTTTGAGATCCGACACGACCTTTTCAGCCGCCATGCGCAGCTGCTCGAGTTCTTCAGCGCGGCTCGCTGGCACCGTGATCGCGAAATAGACCTTATTGTCTTTGATCAAGATTTCCGACAGCAGGCCGAGATCGACAAGATTGCTCTTGAGATCTGGACCTTTGACCCGGCGGAGCGCGTCCAGCACCTGGGCCTTATCAACCGGCATCGTCATCTCCTGCAGCTGTCACTATCGCGGCTCTCTTGATAACGGCTCTCTTGGGGCCTTGCCGCCGCAGTTGCAAGCACCAGGGTGCCGCGGCGCGAACAGCGTTCTTAATATCTCCGCACAGCCGCGCTATAAGAGCTCTTTCACAGCATGAAAGTGAACTATTTTCGTTCCATCAGCTTTTTTGCAAGGTGTGCACCATGGGGCTCGTCAATCAATTTTTTGAAAATCCTGAAGAGTGGCTGTCAACTTTCAATCAGCGCACGTCCGCCTACCAGACGCTGGTCGATCAACACCGCTCAAAGCGCAAGCAATTCGACAGCGACCGCGAAGCCGCTTTGTCGGAGCTGATGGAAGCCTTTTCGCTGGAAATTCGAACATCTGAGGACGAACTCGCGAAAGTCGCGCCGATCTTTGCAGCCGACGTCGAGGACATTCCGAGCCGGCGGGCCGCCTATTCCGACCGCATGGCAGCACTCATGTCGAAATTGTCTTTGCTGGCCTACATTAATTTCGAGGACGACAGCAAACGCCGCATTCTGGAAAATACTCTGAAGCACGGCGGGCTAAACCTGATCAAGAGCATCGCGGTCAACGACACCGAAGTCTACATCGCGGAAGGCAAAGACTACGTCGTCGCAGCCTTTCGCGGCACCACCAGCAAACTCGACCGCAAAACCGATATGAGTATTTATATCGATCAGGTCCAAGTCGTCGGGCACCCCAAGCAGGTCTGCGTCCACCGCGGGTTTTATTCAGCATACCTCAACGTCGAAGGGCAGCTGCGAGAGGCACTGCTGGCAATCGGCAACAAGCCCATTTATCTCGCAGGACATTCGCTCGGCGGGGCGGTGGCGCTGGTGGCGTCCGCCGCTCTCGGCGGCCATGATGTTCTCGGCGAGCGTGTTGCGGCGGTCTACACGTTCGGATCGCCGCGCGTCGGCGGTACTGACTTTGCCAATGTCGTCAAGGCGCCGCATTACCGCGTCGTCAATTCCGGCGACGCCATCCCGCTCGTACCCCCCAACTGGATCCGCGGCTTCCGCCACACCGGCCAACCCGTCTATCTCCGAAAGGACGCGGTCCGGCCAGCCAAGAGCGCGCCCTGGGGATCAGCGTTCACCGTCGGCCTCAAAAGCATTCTGATGTGGCCGTTCGCCCGCCAGCTGCTATTCCTCGCTGCCCACGACATTTCGCTTTACACGACCCGCCTGGACCGGATCGCGCGCTACAGAGGACGCTGGACCTGACACACACAAACGTGCTCGCAGCGATTTTGGCCGGCGGCAGCGCACGCCGCATGTTTGCGCATGATCCCGCGGGCGGCGGCGACAAAGGCCTCGCCGACCTCGCCGGCACGCCAATGCTGGCGCGCGTCATCGGCCGCTTTGCGCCGCAGGTCAGCCGCCTGGTGCTCAACGCCAATGGCGACCCGGCGCGCTTTGCAGCCTTCGGCCTCGAGATCGTCACCGATCGCGGCCGCGGCGATCAGGGGCCGCTCGCCGGGCTCGACGCCGTCATCGCCTGGGCGCAACAACACGGCGGCTATCGCGCCATCGCAACCGTCTCGACCGATACCCCGTTCCTGCCCCTTGATCTCGTCGCCCGCCTTGCTGCAGCGCAAACCGATCCCGGCCTGCCGGTCATCGCCGCATCCGGTGAGCGGCTGCACGCCACCATCGGCCTTTGGCCGCTTTCGCTCAAAGCCGCCATCAGCACCGCATTGGCTGACGGGCCCCGAAGTGTTGAAGCCTTTGCAAAAGCCCACGGCGCGATTGCAGTTCCGTTCCCGTTCAGCGACATTGCCGGGCGAACCGTCGACCCGTTCTTCAACGCCAACACGCCGGACGATCTTGCAGCGGCCCGCACGCTGCTCACCGGCCCAACCTGAGAGTGTCCGATGGCCCTAGCATCGAAAACCGCGCATCCGGCTTCTCCAATGCTCGGGGTTGCCGGCTGGTCGAACGCCGGCAAGACGACGCTGATCGAAAAGCTGACGCGGCATTTCACGGCGATGGGCTTGCGCGTCGCCACCATCAAGCACACGCACCATAAGTTCGATATCGACAAGCCGGACAGCGACACGACGCGCCATCGCATGGCGGGTGCGGCCGAGACGGCCATCGTCTCGGGTTCGCGCGTTGCAGTGATCGAGGAAATCGAAAGCCGCGGCGAACCAACGCTTGACGATATCGCCCGGCGGCTGGCACCCGCCGACATCATTTTCGTCGAAGGCTACAAATCGGCGGCCATCCCGAAAATCGAAGTCCGGCGCGCGGCGGTTTCCTCCGAACGTCTGTTAGCCTCGAGCGACCCGCTGGTGATTGCCATTGCTGCCGACTATGAATTGGATGGCCACGGCAAGCCGGTCCTGGCGCTGGATGATATTGCCGGCATCGCGGCGCTGATCGAGGAAACATGCGGGCCCTTCCAACGCTTGAAGCAGCGCGCCTAACCCTGCGCCTTTTGGCTTTTTGCGTCGCGGTCGTCGCGGGCATTGCGGGCGCGCGCGCGCAAGCCGCTGATCCGGCGGTGCCAGCAGGCACGGACGCCGGCGGCGTTGCGGTCGCCATCATCGGCCCGGGCATCGATTACACGTTGCCGCTAATTACCTCGCGCCTCGCCCGCGACGGCGAGGGCGAAATCATCGGCTATGATTTTGCCGATGATGACCGCCGGCCATTCAAACAGCCAGACGACCTCGAGGGCATGGGCTACTCAGATCGCGGCACGGCGATCGCGCGAACCGTTGTGCGCCGTTCGCCAGCATCACGGCTGATACCCATGCGTATTGCGACCGATAGCCCGGTCCAGATTGCACAGAGTATGATGTTTGCCTCAAAGACACCGGCGCGGGTGGTGATCGTCGCGCTGCAAACCGCCTCGGTGACACTATGGGCCGCCGTCGCCGATGCTGCAAAAGCGGCTGGTTCGAAGGTTCTGTTCATCGTTGCGGCGGGAGAAGACCCGCTCGATGAGCACCATATCAAAGACCATTTGGCGCCGTCTCTGGCCAGCGCCGGTAACGTCCTGATCGTAACGGCGTGCCAAATTGACGGATCAGCATTGTCAACCGCAGACGGCGCGCAAACCAATGCCGACATCGCAGTCAACGCCGCAGCGTTTACCGCTGAGCTGATCAGCCAAGATACCTTCAGCTGGAAACCCGAGAGCAGCATCGCGGCCGCAGAGGTCGCAGCTCTTGCAGCCCGGCTGGCCACGCTGGAACCGGGTTTCAACGCAAGTCAGATAAAAGCCGCCATCGTCAATCTGGCTAAACCGTTCGCGGACAGCCAGGTGCCGATCGCAAAATCAGGCTGGATCGCCGAGCCGTGGCGGCTGTTCCAGCACAACTAGGGCATTTTGCAGCGACCTGGCCGCCAGCCTGCAGGCTCGCCCCAACCGTGTCTTGCCCTTGACGCCCTCGGGCCCAATATGAAAGACCACATCCTCAATTGGAGTACCGCCGCATGCTCGGCGCATCAGCCCGTCTGCCAGCTGTCACGCCGCTGATCGACCCGTTTGGCCGGTCGATCGACTATCTGCGCGTCTCGGTGACGGACCGCTGTGATTTCCGCTGCGTCTATTGCATGTCCGAGCATATGACGTTTCTGCCGAAACAGGATTTACTGACGCTCGAAGAACTCGACCGGCTGTGCACAGCCTTCGTTGGGCGCGGCGTTAGGAAGCTGCGCATCACCGGCGGCGAACCGCTGGTCCGCAAGAACATCCTGTGGCTGTTTCGCGCGCTCGGCCGCCATCTCACCAGCGGCGCACTCGACGAACTGACATTGACCACCAACGGCAGCCAGCTCGCCAAACATGCAACCGAACTCAAGTCGGCCGGCGTTGATCGCATCAACGTCTCAATCGACACGCTCGACCCGGTGAAGTTCAAGGCCATCACCCGCTGGGGTGATCTCAACGTAGTCTTGAACGGTCTCGATGCGGCACAGAACGCCGATCTGAAAGTCAAGATCAACGCCGTCGCCTTGAAGGGCGTCAACGAACACGAGATCGAAGATCTGATCCGCTTCGCCCATGGCCGCGGCTGCGATCTGACTTTGATCGAAACCATGCCGCTCGGCGAGATTGAAGAAGACCGCACCGATCAGTATTTGCCGCTGTCGATCGTGCGGGCGCGCCTGATGGATCAGTTCACGCTTCAGGAAAACTCGCACCGCACTGGCGGCCCGGCGCGCTATGTAACGGTCAAAGAAACCGGCGGGCGGCTCGGCTTCATCACGCCGATGACGCATAATTTTTGCGAAAGCTGCAATCGCGTGCGCCTGACCTGCACCGGCACCCTGTATATGTGCCTTGGCCAGGACGATGCCGCGGATTTGCGCAAGCCGCTGAGGGCCTCAGCCGATGACGCAGCGCTCGATGCGGCCATTCTCGAAGCCATTGCGCGCAAACCTAAAGGTCATGATTTCATCATCGACCGGCGCACCAAAAAACCGGCTGTCGGGCGTCATATGAGCGTGACGGGGGGATAGACGTCTCGATACCCGGGGGCGCAAGACTGGGCAGCGAAAGTTTGGGGGCGAACGGTCATGGCGCAGCGCGGATTGGGGCTCCTGAAACAGGCTCGCCTATCGCGAAAGCAGCTGATTGGCTTTGCCCTGCTGTCAGCCGCCCTCAACGGCATTATTACAGCTTCCGTCGGCGCCTGGCTCGGCCAGACCTACGCCCGCTATCAGTCGCGGCGGCAATCGATCGAAAGCCTGGTGCATCTCGTCTACGAGCGCCGCACGCGCGCCGGCATGGTCTCATCGGCAATGAAGCGCGGCGCGGATGTCGAAGAAATCCGCTTTCGCAAACGCGCCTACGACGAAGCCTACGTGGCGTGGAACAAGAACATCATGCAGAATA
>JANMOL010000141.1:0-4410 GCA_031369245.1 Hyphomicrobium sp.
CTTCCTGGCCTGTCATGCGGACTTCGTACCAGCGTAAGCCTTGAACAGCCGTCACGATGCCGATCGTCTTGTGTTCGGCTTCGAGTATTGGACCTTGTTCGATATGAAGCTCAAAATAAGCCGATACCGGCCAACCTCCGACGGGTTCGGTGCCGGAATACCCAATCCGGCTCAGTTCTTCGCCAAGCGTCACACCCGATGTGTCTCGCCGCGCCTTGGCTTCTTCGATCGGAATGTGCCCCGCAAACACGCCGGAGGACACCATGACCGGGGAAAATCTGCAGCCTTCCTCGTTCGTCCAGACGACCACCTCTACCGCCGCTTGTGTGCGGTAGCCAGCGGCGTCCAGCGTGCGGATCACCTCTAGCCCCGCGAGCACGCCGAGCGCACCATCAAACTTTCCGCCGCTCGGCACCGTATCAAGGTGGCTACCGGTCAAGATCGGCGGCAGGGTATCTTCGAGCCCGGCTCGTCGCGCAAAGATGTTACCCATCGCATCGATGCGGGTCGTGCAACCGGCCTCGCGGCACCATGCAACGAAGAGATCGCGTGCCGCCTTGTCTTCATCGGTAAGCGCGAGGCGGCAAACGCCGCCGCCGGGCGTGCCGCCTATCTGGCTCAGCTCCATGAGGCTGCGCCAGAGCCGGTTGCCATCAATCTTGAGGTTTGCACCCGCGGGGGTCGTCATCGGGGCTCCGCAATCAATCGAGAACCTGATAGTGCGCCTCTGTGGGCGCACCAGCATTGATACAGACGATGTCCTGCGGGCACGCCGACATGGCGACGATACAGTCTATTTCAGCGCGCAGCACGACGTGGTCGCCGGGCTTCGACACAGGTTCCTTCCACTCGATGGATCCATCGCCGTTGATCGGAATATTCATCCACAGATTAAGGGGCGACGGCACCTCCGGTGGCTTGAGGCCAATCAACGCCATCCCGGCAAACAGATTGTCCGTGCAGTTATCGTGATACTCGGTGCAGCCGAGGCCTTGGAAGCGATAGATGTCGCAGGCTGCGATGAAGGTGTCATGGACGCCGGGAGACGTGTCTGCAACCATCGTCAGTATTGGCCGGCGCTTGTTGGTCGCGAGCTTGTCACCGGGCTTCGGCCGGACACGATCGATAAACGCACGCATATGCTCCATCGACAGGAATTCATGCAGATCTGCGGCGTTGAAAGCCCAGGTGTCCACGACCTGATGCCCGTGAGTGTTAATGATCTTGATCGATTGACCAGCCTTTAGCGCAACCGCTCGCCCGCTGCGTGCGGGTATCGTTAGGAGGTCACTCATCGTTTCGTTCCTCTGTCATCTCGTCTGTGCGCTGTTAGCCACGGCCTGCAGCCTTTCATTAAAGACGGTCGCGCGGTTCTTGCGGGCGGCCACAGCCGGCGCCAGAACGCAGGCGAGCTCAAACAACATCGTGGCGCCCACATAGGCTGTCATGCCGCCAACGTCGAACGGCGGCGACACTTCAACAACATCGGCTCCGACGAGGTTGAGGCCGAGCAGCGCCCGCACCATCTGCTGCGCTTCCCTCGTTGTGATGCCGCCGATTTCGGGCGTGCCCGTGCCGGGGGCTTGGGACGGGTCAATGGCATCGATGTCAAACGAAACGTAGGTCTCGCCAACGCCAACGATCGAGCGAGCAAGTGCCATCGTGGCAGCGGGACCCAAGTCCGAGAACTCCTCGATCGTGACAATGCGAATGCCAACTGAAGCCGCGAATTCGCGATCTTCCCCGTCGTAGGTGGAGCCGCGAATGCCGATCTGAACGATGCGCTTGGGATCGAGCAGGTTTTCTTCAACAGCCCGGCGGAAGGGTGTGCCGTGGGTATAGCGCGCGCCGCCGAAGTAGTCCGAGAGCAAGTCCGTATGGCTGTCAAACTGGATCATCCCGATCGGTCCTTCTGCCGCCACGGCGCGCAAAACGGGCAGCGTCGTCAGATGATCGCCGCCAGCAGTGAGAGGTGTGACCCCGGCAGAAACCAAACCTGTATAAAACGCCGTGATGCGCGCCAGCATGTCATGAAGGTCTATGGGGTTGGGCGTCACATCTCCCAGATCGGCCAGCCGCGCGGTATGAAACGGCGCGATGGCGGTCGCCTGGTTGACCATACGGATCATGGTCGACGCATCTCGCATGGCACGCGGGCCATGGCGTGCACCCGCCCGATTTGTGGTGCCGCCGTCCCACGGAATGCCAGCGAGCCCAATCTCAACACCGCGCGCTGCCGCTTCTCCCGGCGCGACAAATGGCAGGCGCATGAAGGTCGGCACGCCAGCAAAGCGCGGCACGTCGAGTGCAGAGACGGGCAGGAAGCTGTTATCGAACGCGTGCATCGGGGGTCACCGCTTCGCCAAATGCACGGGGCCGTCGAAATACGGCAGCGTTTCGATGCGCGGCTTGTACGTGCCGGCATCGGTCAGTGATTGAACATAGCTTGCGATCTCTTCGAGCGGCGCAAACCACACGCTCTTGTTGGTCATGATGTCGACGAGGAAGCGCTCGACAACCCGCCACCGCGCGAGACGTCCGGTCAAAAATGGATGCCATACGGGCAGCCACAAGCCGCCCGCTTCATAGTGCGCTTCGAATTCTTCGAAAAACGCCCGCAGACCATCCGAGGGTCCGCGCACCGGCATCATGTAGCCGATCTCGGCGTAGTGCGCGAACGGCGGCCAATCATCGGTGCCCCAGTGCACGGCCATCTCCCACAGATCGCCCTTGGGTGTTTTCATCAGATAGGGAATGTCATCGGCCATCAGCGAGGAGTCATACAGGAACTTGTTGGCAATCAGCCGGTCCACGACGCCTTGCGTCACGTTGTAGACGGGTGCGCGATAGCCGCGCGGCGCACGGCCGGTCATAGCCCGGTGCACATCCATGGCGCGCTCGAACCAATAGCCCTGCTCGGCATCGGAATGGGCTGTCGGATCTTCGTGCAAATAGCTGTGATGCCCGATCTCGTGGCCGCCTTTCAAAATCGCTTCAACGGCAGCCGGGTAGTGCTCCATGCACCAGGCGGGGATGAAAAACGTCTGCTTGATGCCGAGTTCTTTATAGGTGGCCAGGATGCGCGGCACGGCCACGTTGGGCCCGTAACGGCCCATAGAGATAGGGTTCAGCCGGTCATGCCCGTCGATGGGCCGGGAAATGTGAATGAGACTGTCAGCGTCCATGTCGAACGAAATCGCACACGCACAGCGGGCTCCGTTCGGCCAGGGGATTGGGTTCAACAGCATTCGACTGTCCTCTTAGTGCATGGCGGCGCCACCATCGACGCTGAAACATTGTCCAGTAACGAAAGACGCCGCAGGGCTTGCCAGGAACGCGATCACGCTCGCTACCTCCTCGGCGCGACCGATGCGTTGCAGCGGGTTGGCTGTCTCGAGTGACTGTTGTCCGGGTGTCATCGTGTGAAAGCCCAGCAGCGGCGTGTCGATGGGGCCGGGTGCTACGGCATTGACTGCGATGGCGGGGCCGAGTTCGCGCGCCAACGAGCGCGTCCACGATAAAATCGCGCCTTTTGTCGCGGCATAAGCTGCTGCTCCCTGGCGGCCTGCGTAGGCAAGTTCAGAGGCCACGTTCACGATGCGGCTTCCAGGCGGCATGTGCGGCAGGGCTGTGCGCGTGACGAGAAACGTGCCGCGCACGTTGACGGCAAACAGCTGATCGAACGTTGCGACATCAAATGTTGCCACGGGGCCTTCGCGCAGAATACCAGCGGCATTCACCAGTACGTCGATGGAGCCGGTCATCCGGACGACGGTTGCAAGAGCAGCTGCGACTGAGGCTTCATCCGACACGTCGGCCTGCACAAAATTCGCGTCGTTGTCTGGCGGCACAATATCGAGCCCGATGGCGTTGAGGCCTTCGGCGCGCAAGGCCAGGAGCGTTGCCCGCCCGATGCCATTGGACGCGCCCGTGACAAGGGCCGTTCGCGTGCTGGGTGTGTTGCTCACCATGGAACCTCGCCGCGATCAATGCCAAGAGATTGGCCCGTGACGTTGGCTGCCCAATCCGATGCGAGATAGAGGTATGCGCCCACGATGTCGGCTGGCAGCATGAGCCCGCCCGGCAAAGCTTGAGCGTGTTCGACCGTTTGGATGATGGAGACTTCCGAGCGGCCCGCGCGCGCCGCAATGACTGAGGCCGATCGTAACGAGGATTCCGTTCGCACCCATCCGGGGCATACGGCGTTGACGCGGATACCGCGCGGACCGAGTTCTTTCGCCCACGATTTTGTGAGGCCGAGAATGGCGTGCTTGGAACACACATACGCGCCGAACATGGGCTCGGCGACGCGGCCCCAAATCGACGACGTGTTGATAATGCGTCCACCGTCGCCCATTTTCGGCAAAGCGGCTTGCGTGACAATCGTGGTGCCGACGATATTGACATCGA
>JANMOL010000621.1:0-1537 GCA_031369245.1 Hyphomicrobium sp.
CCGAACTCTTCGCTGGCTAAGCCGGCGGCCTGGCGCAGCGTTGAGGTTCGCCCGTCGGCTGCGACCACCACATCGGCTGTGATCTCGACCGGACCGGAAGGGCCGTTGGCGCGCACGCCAGTCACGCGATCACGATCCACAATCAGTCCGGCCGCCGCCGTGTTCATGGCCAGCGCGAACGCTGGATACGTCCGTCCCTTGGCAGCCAGGAAGTCGAGGAAATCCCATTGCGGCATCATCGCGATAAAGGGCGCGGCAACCGCGAGATGGCTGAAATCCGCAACTTGCAAGCGTGTGCCGCCGAATTGCGCGTTTAAGCGGAGCACGCGTTGATGCGGCAGTTTGAGAAATTCATCGAGCCAGCCCAGCTCATGGATGACCTGCATCGTCGATGGGTGGATCGTATCGCCGCGAAAATCGCGCAAGAAGTCGGGGTGCTTCTCGAGTACCAGGACGCGGACACCGGCGCGTGCCAGCAAGACGCCGAGCATCATCCCGGCAGGGCCGCCGCCCGCGATGCAGCATTGCGTGTGGTGTTTCATCGCCCGCCTCACCGGAAATTGACTGGCAGCGCAAAAGGCTAGACCTGAATTTTGGCTTTACGAAGCTGGCCGATGACCTGGGCCTTTTTCTCGCCCGCAACGCGCACTCGCAGCACCGCGCCGCCCGCGTCATCGGTCGTCCGGCTCATGATGTCGGTGTTTTCATAGAGCCAATGCAGCAGCGCGCCAGCTTCGCCCGGGATCACGAGATCGAGGATTTCGTCAGCCGCGCCCAACCGTGCGTCAATCGCGGCAAACAGCGCGTCCATGCCCAGACCCGTCGCAGCCGACACGATGACTGGCGGCTGTTCGGCGCGCGCTGCCTCAAGTTGTAGCTCGCTCGCGCGCTCGGGCGGCAGCAGATCGATCTTGTTCCAAACTTCCAGGATATGGCTGTCGGCTGGCAGCGTATCGATGCCGAGGTCGCCGAGGACTTTCTCGACGTCGAAGGCCTGCGCGTCGGTTTCCGGGTGCGCGATATCGCGGACATGGAGAATGAGATCGGCCTCTACGACCTCTTCGAGCGTTGCGCGGAAGGCGGCGACGAGCATGGTCGGCAAATCCGAAATAAAGCCGACCGTATCGGATAAAATGATCCGCCGCGCACTCGGCAGCTTGAGTTCGCGCATGGTTGGATCAAGGGTCGCAAACACCTGATCCATGGCCAGCACGCCAGCACCCGTCACACGATTGAACAGCGTCGATTTTCCAGCGTTGGTGTAGCCGACAATCGCGACGATCGGATAAGGCACCTTGCGGCGGCCCTTGCGATGCAGCTCGCGGGTTTTGGAAACGTCTTTGAGGTCGCCCTTGATGGCGTCGATGCGGTCTTGCAGCATTCGCCGGTCGAGTTCGATTTGGGCTTCTCCCGGGCCACCGAGAAAGCCGCCGCCGCCGCGCTGGCGCTCCAAATGGGTCCAGGCGCGGACGAGACGCCCCTTCTGGTAGGACAGATGCGCCAGCTCGACCTGTAGGCGACCCTCGCGCGTGCGCGC
>JANMOL010000162.1:0-7847 GCA_031369245.1 Hyphomicrobium sp.
CATGGGCGCTCTTCAAACGGTACGACATCGGCGACGTCGATCTTGGCGATCCATTCAGCGAGCGGCCTGCCGCCAATCTTCAAATCCGGCGCGACCTCATGCAATGGCACGAGCACGAAGCCGCGTTCTGTGATCAGCGGGTGCGGCACAATCAAATCGGGTTCGCGGATGCGTGCATCGCGATAGGTCAGGATATCGACGTCGATCAGGCGCGGGCCCCACTTCTGGCGGCGGACGCGGCCCATTTCACTCTCGATGGCCTGACACCGTTCAAGCAGTGCGTGGGCTGAAAGCGCCGTCGCCACTGTGATGCACGCATTGACGAACCAATCCTGATCCTGCACGCCCCACGGCGCGGACCGGTATTTCCGTGAGGCCGCTATCAGCTGCACGTCGCCGCGCGCGATCAGCAGTGTGATCGCAGCATCGATGTTGGCGGCCTTGTCGCCGATGTTCGAGCCAAGCCCGATCGTAGCATCGAACGCCAACGCTGGCCCGCCGCTTGGCGGCGTCATGGCGTATGCCTCAAGTCCCGCACTCAATCATACTTGATGTAGGAGAAGCGCAGGTCGGTTGCCGGCGTGCCTTCTAGCCCCTTGCCTTCTTTGCCAGGCTGCCAGTGCACAACCTCTTCGATCTTCTTGGCAAGCTCGAGATCCTTGGCGGTAATGCCTTTGGCTGAGTGAGTCATGAGCCGCACCTCGACCCAGGCGTAGGACGCAGTAATGTCGGGATGATGCCATGCCGCTTCGGCGAGATGGCCAACGGTGTTCACAACCATCAATGTCCCCTTCCAGCTCGAGGTCTTGTAGGTCCGCCGGACCCAGCCATCCTCCAGGCGCCACGCCGGCAGGTGTGCGGCAAGCCAGGCCTTGACGTCGGCCTCTGGCATTGGTTTCTCGCGCTCGGTCATCTTGCCCTCGGTGCGTGATTGTTGGACAGTTCCACATTGAGCCTACCCCCGAGGGGGCATCGGGCGCAAATCCGGCGCCACTCGACATCATAGGAACCCGCTGCGTGAGGCCCAAGATCGCGACCACATCGACCGTTCGCGTCAGGGCACCGGCCCGGCTGCACCTCGGATTTCTCGATCTCAATGGCGGCCTCGGGCGGCGCTTTGGCAGCATCGGATTGGCGGTTGATCGCCCGGCCACGCGGCTGACCGTCGCGCGCGCGCCGAGCAACGCGACCTCGGGTGCCGAGAGTGCGCGCACGCTGAGCCTCGTGCAGAAGTTTACCCGCTCGCGGCCCGGCAGCGGCTACACCGTCGATGTCGCCGAGGCAATACCAGCGCATGCCGGGTTAGGCTCGGGAACGCAGCTTGCGCTCGCCATTGGCGCGGCGATCGCCCATCTGGATGGCCGCGAATTGAGCGCGCACGAGCTGGCAGGGCTCGGCGAACGCGGTGCCCGCTCCGGCATCGGGCTCGCGGCCTTCGCGGGCGGCGGGTTTCTGGTCGACGGCGGCCGGGGCGACAAAGACAGCGCCCCGCCGTTGACGCTGCGCTCGGACTTTCCGGAAGATTGGCGGGTGCTGCTGATCCTCGATCACAACCGCGCGGGTGTTTCGGGTGACGCCGAAACAAAGGCCTTCGCTGCCTTGCCAGAATTTCCGGCAGCGTCAGCCGCGCACATCTGCCACCTCGTGCTCATGAAACTGGTGCCGGGTCTCAAGGAGACCGATATCGCGGCGTTCGGGTCGGCGCTGACCGAAATTCAAGACATCGTCGGCGGGCATTTCGCAAGCCGCCAGGGCGGCACACCGTGGTCGAGCGAAGCGGTTGGCCGGCTGGCTCAGCGCATGCGCGAACTCGGCGCCAAGGGGATTGGGCAAAGCTCCTGGGGTCCAACCGGCTTTGCCTTTGTCGAGGGCGATGAAGCGGCAGTTCGCCTCTATCATTCTTTAGTCGAAGAGGCTAAAGGCGACGGGCTTGAAATCACCATTGCGAGGGGCCGTAATACGGGCGCCCGCATCGAGTCCGTATAATCCCGATTATTACTGGAGATTCAGAACGTTATGAGCGAAGCCACTGGTATCCTGCACATGCTCGATCCGCGCAAACATGTCAGCCCGTTCGACGTGAACATGGCAGCCGACGCCGGCTACAAGGTGATCGTTCCGTATACCAACGTCGAATTGGCCGACGTCAATCCGCTGATCCAGGACGCGATCTTTTCTCGCCCGCCGAATGACGGCGTCCGCACCGGGTTCTTCATGGGCGGCAAGGATGCGCTGATGGCCCTCGACATGATGGACGCCGCCAAGAATGCCATGGTGCCGCCGTTCGAATGCTCGGTGTTTGCTGACCCGGCTGGCTCGTTCACGACGGCTGCTGCCATGGTGGCGTGCGTCGAGCGCCAGCTGAAGCAGAAATTCAATCGTAATTGGAAGGGCGTCAAAGTTGCCGTTTTCGGCGCAACCGGCGTCGTCGGATTTGCGTCGTCCATCATCGCAGCGCTTGAGGGCGCGGACGTGCAGCTGGTCGCCCACCGCGGCGTCGAGCGCGTCATCAAGAGCGCTGCCATTTCCAAGGAACGCTTTGGCGTCGATCTCGAAGCCGTCAACGGTGAAACCGCCGACCAGAAGCGCGATATCATCGCCAACGCCGAAGTGATCTTTGCCGCCGCCGCCGCTGGCGTGCAGGTGGTTTCCAAAGAACACAAGGAACTGGCGAAAAAGCTGATCGTGATCGCCGACGTCAACGCTGTGCCGCCAGCAGGCGTCGAGGGTCTTGATCTGTTCATGGACGGCGCGCCGCTTTCGGGCTGCAACGCCGTCGGCGTCGGCGCACTCGCGATTGGCGACATCAAATACAAGTGCGAGAGCGGCTTGTTCAAGCAAATGCTGTCGTCCGACAAGCCGCTGATGCTCGACTTCCGTCACGCTTACGCAATGGCCAAGCAGCTGACAGGTCTCGCGTAGCCTCGCGTGGCCGGTGAAGCGGTTCTCATCGCGGCGCTGTCCGGGCGGGCACTGGCTCAGTCCGCCCGGCGCGCTGGCTACGTGCCGCTGGTCGCGGATGCGTTTGGCGATGGGGATATGCGGACCGCTGCCCACGATTGCCGTGTCATCGATGATGCCATGGCGCGCGGTTTTCGCGCCAGGTTGCTGATTGCAGCGCTCGATGAACTTGTTGCTGCCGCACCCACGCAACCCATTGGGCTCGTCCTCGGCTCGGGCTTTGAGGACAAGCCGCAGCTGTGGGACGTGCTCGATCAGCGCTACGGTGTCCTGGGGTGCAACGGCGAGACTGTGCGGGCGTGTAAGGACCCGCTGGTCTTCTTTCCCGTGCTTGATCAGCTCGGTATTGCCCATCCCGAAACGCGGATGACACCACCAGACAATCCCGAAGGCTGGCTGACAAAACGGATCGGCGGTAGCGGCGGGCGGCACATTCGCCATTGCACTGAGGCATCGCGCGCTGGTCCAAAGCGATATTTTCAACGCTTCATCGATGGTGAGCGCATTTCGACTGGAGCCGTGGTCGCGAGCGGCAGTATTTCTATGATGATCAGCCGCCAATGGTACGCCCCGTCAGCGTCACGGCCCTATCGCTACGGCGGGGCCGTCAGCTTGACCGACGATAGCCCGAGCGTTCGTCCCAGCATGCTCCGTTGTATTGAGCAGCTGAGCCGTGGCATTGAGCTCAAGGGTTTAGTCTCATTCGACTTCGTCGTCGACGAAGCGGCTGCGTACCTGCTTGAGATCAATCCGCGCCCGGGAGCAACGCACGACATCTTTGACGATGCGCAAGGCTCGCTTTTGCAGACCCACATGCTGGCTTGCCAGGCAAAGGAAATTGAACCGCGCGGCACGGTCCACGACGGGTCGAAAGCCGCGGCCATCCTGCACGCTGACCGTGGAGCCATCACCCTTGGCCAATTCGACTGGCCCGTCTGGGCCGCTGATCGCGGTGCGCCCGGCACAACCATTCCGCTCGGGGCGCCGGTCGCGACCGTCTTTGCCGACGCCGAAACCCCAGATGCCGCAGAGGCGCTCGCCCGGGGCCGCTTGGCGGAGCTTGAAAGCCTGATATACGGAGCCTCAAATTCCTGACATGACGCCGGCATTGCCTATTGCCACTAACCCTGCCCAGCACTGCGGCACGAACGGAGACACGACCGATGCAACGATCCCCACAGCCTAGCGTTTCGGCGCGTGCCGCAAACATCGTCGATGGCATAGCCGCCAACGCCGACGCGCTGCGCATCTCGGTCTCGACCGGCAGCCAGGGTGAGCGCTTGATTGACATGGGCGGGGCGGCGCTTGGCTGTCTCGAAGCCGGCCGCCTGCTTGGCGAAGTCTGCATGGGCGGGCTCGGCACGGTGCAATTCACCACCTCGTCGGGCATCGCAAACTGGCCGCTGGGTGTCGTCGTATCATCGACCAATCCGGTCATCTCGTGCCTTGGCAGTCAGTATGCGGGATGGACTATTACCGACGAAGCGTCAGGCTTTTTTGCCCTCGGCTCTGGGCCGGCGCGAGCCCTCGCACGCGTTGAAGACTTGTATAAAGAACTTGCCTACGCCGACCATAGCGGACAGGCGGCACTCGTCATCGAAGGCGACAAGGCGCCGCCCGCGGCCGTCATCAGCAAGGTTGCCGAAGCCTGCGCAGTCAAACCTTCGGGGCTCACGATCCTGTTCGCGCCGACGTGGAGCTTGGCTGGCACCGTGCAGATCGCCGCCCGCGTGCTCGAAGTCTCGATCCACAAGGCGCACGCGCTGCATTTCCCGCTCGAAAACATCTTGGACGGCACCGGCACCTGCCCGATCGCGCCGCCGTTCCCCGATTTCGTCAAGGCCATGGGCCGCACCAACGATGGCATCATCTACGGCGGGCGCATTCATCTGTTCGTCAAAGGCTCGGACACTGAGGCTAAAAAGCTTGCCGATGGCCTGCCGTCATCGTCGTCATCGGCCTATGGCAAACCGTTTGCCGAAATTTTCTCCGAGGTGAATGGCGACTTCTACAAAATCGACGCGATGCTGTTTTCGCCAGCCCAGGTGACGGTATCGAATGTTGAAACGGGCGCGTCGTTTCACGCTGGCAAATTGGCGCCCGAGATCGTCGATGCCAGTTTTGCTTGATAATGGTGCTGCCTATCCCTTGTTGGGATGGGTAGGACGATGCCTCGGGGTCTTTCCTCTACCGGGACGGGACAGGATGTCCCGAAGGGACAGGTGAGGGACTTTGGTCCAGACGGTCGGGGCGAAGTAGCGCTTATGGTCATTGCAAGAAGCCCCTCATCCGCCCCTTCGGGGCACCTTCTCCCCAAGGGAGAAGGACATCACTCACGCCCCGACGGCATCGGGCTCCACCTCGCACTGCTGATCGAGGAAGGCCGCGGCGAATGGCACGCGCGCCGCATCGTGCGCTCGCTCGAAGCGTTTGGCGCGCGCGTGACCGTCTCGTCGCTGCCGCATTGCGCCTTCGATACCGGGCTTGCGTCCGGCATCGATATCCCGGGCTTCAAAGGCCAATTACCCGACGGCGTGTTTGTTCGCTCGATTTCGGCGGGCACACTCGAACAAATCACATTCCGCCTTGGACTGCTTCATGCGCTGCGTGAACGCGGGGTCCGCGTCTGGAATGATGCGCGCGACATCGAACGCTGCGTCGACAAATCGGAAACTACGTTTTTGCTGCACAAAGCCGGAATTCCAACGCCGCGCACGCGCGTGTGCGAAGGCCGGGCCCATGCCGAAGAGTATACCGAAGGTCTGAACCGCACGCTGGTTTTAAAGCCGCTGTTTGGCAGCCAGGGCAAAGGCATCGGCCAAATATCGGCGCAGGCTGAACTGCCGGTGCCTGAAGCGTGCGACAGCATCTACTACATGCAGGACTTCGTCGCGCCGAACGATGAGATCTATGAAGATTGGCGCGTGCTGGCGACGCGGCATCGCGTGATCGCCGCCATGACCCGGCGCGGCACCAGCTGGGTGACGAACATCCACCAGGGCGGTTCGGCCAAAATCCACCGGCCCGGCCCTGAGATGATCGACGTCAGCATGGCGGCGATGCGCGCGATCGATGCCGATTATGCGGGCATCGATCTGATCCGCACGGCGAGCGGTCACCTGCAGGTGCTGGAAGTCAACTCGAACCCGGCCTGGCGCGGGCTGCAAAGCGTAGCCGACGTCAATATCGCCGAAGCCATCGCTGAGGATTTCCTCAAAACGGTCCTCGCGCACCGCATCCACCAGGGCGCAGCGCGATGAGCGTTGCGCTCAACCGTCAGCAAATCGAGCAGGCGTTCTTGGCGGCGTGCCACGCCGAGCTCGACGCGCTGAAACCTGGAAACGTCCACCGCCATGCCGCCGGTCACGGTATGGAGGTGATGCATTTTGAAAAAGCCGCAGCCGCAGCCGCGCCCTTCATCGCCGATCCGCAGCTGCAAGTCGGCACGCGCATTTTGCGCGCGACGGAGGCGAGTTTTGGGGCAACCGGCGTCAACACCAATCTCGGCATCGTGCTGTTGACAGCGCCGCTTGCGAAGGCCGCCGCCGAAATTGATGCGGCAACAGGATTGCGCCGCCGCCTCGCCGTCGTCCTTTCCGTGCTCGACGTGGCCGATGCCGATCAGGCGTTTGCCGCCATCCGCATTGCCAACCCGGCGGGCCTTGGTTCAGCACCGCAAGGCGATGTCCATAGCGCCCCCGGCATGACCCTGATCCAAGCCATGCACTTGGCCGCAGACCGCGACCGCATCGCCCATGCCTATGTGACGGCCTATGGCGATATCTTTGATTTCGCGTTGCCGGTATTCCAGGATGCCCGCGCCATCTGCGGCACGTTCAGCCTCGCCGTCACCACGTTGCATATGGCGCTATTGGCCGAATTCCCGGACAGCCACATCGCCCGCAAGTTTGGTCTCGATACCGCCCGGCTGGTACAGGCCGAGGCGCGGGCCCTAAGCTCAAGCTGGCAGCCATCGGCCAGCCTCAAGTCCCTGCCGAGCCTGGAAGAATTTGACGCAGCCCTCAAGCGCCGGGGGCTCAACCCGGGCACAACCGCCGACTTTGTTGTGGCAACGCTGTTTGCCGCCCGGCTTTCGGAGCGGAAACAATCGTGAACGGCGCCCCGGCCTCCTACTAAAGGACTTGTCGAGGCAGCCAGCCTAGGGCTATGACAAGCGCCGTGTCCGCAAGGCACACGGACGTCGCCGGCCGACTAGCCCAAAGATCACCTGTGACTTACGGCCGGTCGGCGTTTGGATATCCATCGCAAGAGCTAAGCAGCGAAGTCCCGGTCTCAACGGGGGTGCGTTGGTGCTCGTATTGTTTTATTCGTGGGAGGAACCCCCCTAATGGCCAAAATCAACAAAGTCATGGTTGGCGAGTCGCTCGTCGGTGACGGCAACGAAGTCGCTCATATCGACCTCATCATCGGACCGCGCGGTTCGGCTGCTGAAGTTGCGTTCTGCAACTCGCTGACGAACAATAAGGACGGCTTCACGTCGCTGCTCGCCGTTCTGGCGCCGAACCTGGCCTGCAAGCCGAACACGATCCTGTACAACAAGGTCACGATCAAGGACGCCCGTCAGGCTGTCCAGATGTTCGGACCGGCGCAGTACGGCGTCGCCAAGGCCATCCAGGATTCGGTCGCTGAAGGCGTGATCCCGGCTGCCGAAGCCGACGATCTCTACATTCTCGTTGGCGTGTTCATTCACTGGGAAGCATCTGACGATGCGAAGATCCAGGACTACAACTATCGCGCCACCAAGGAAGCCCTCGCCCGCGCCGTCGCCGGCAAGCCGACGGCTGCCGAAGCAACGGCTCAGCGCAACTCGGCCTCGCATCCGTTCGCTGCTAAGTCTTGAAGCGGACACCGTCCACAGCAGGAAG
>JANMOL010000170.1:0-2067 GCA_031369245.1 Hyphomicrobium sp.
GTCTGCGGAACGATGACGCTCGAGGGCGCACCGGGTCTCAAGCCCGAGCACCTCCTGGTGTTCGATTGCGCCAACCCCTGCGGCAAAAAGGGCAAGCGCTACCTCTCCGCCGAGAGCCACATCCACATGATGGCGGCTGCCCAGCCCTTCATCTCAGGCGCCATCTCCAAGACCATCAATATGCCCAACGAAGCCTCGGTCGAGGATTGCAAGGAGGCCTATCTGCTCTCCTGGCGTTTGGCGCTGAAAGCCAACGCACTCTATCGCGATGGCTCGAAGCTCTCGCAGCCGCTCAACTCGCAGTTGCTCGCCGACGATGCGGACGAAGCGGAGGACGTCGTCGAGCAACTCGCCGCCTCCAAGCCCGCGAACGTCCGGGCCGAGGTGATGGCGCAGAAGATCGTCGAACGGATCGTCGAGCGCGCCCGCGAGCGCGAGAAGATCCCGGGACGGCGCAAGGGCTACACGCAGAAAGCCACCGTCGGCGGCCACAAGGTCTATCTGCGCACAGGTGAATACGACGACGGACGCCTCGGCGAGATCTTCATCGACATGCACAAGGAGGGCGCCGCCTTCCGCAGCTTGATGAACAACTTCGCCATCGCCATTTCGCTGGGACTGCAGTACGGCGTGCCGCTCGAAGAATACGTCGAAGCCTTCACCTTCACGCGTTTTGAACCAGCCGGCCTCGTGCAGGGCAACGAGACGATCAAAAACGCCACCTCGATCCTCGACTACATCTTCCGCGAACTCGCCGTCTCGTATTTGGGCCGTAACGACCTGGCCCACGTCGACCCGCGCGAAATCGTCGGCGAGACCGGTTTGGGTTCAGGCGACGACGCAACCGACGCGCAACTCGACCTCAACCTGCCGGAAAGCGTAACCAGGGCGCTGTCGAAGGGCTTTACGCGCGGCAATCCGATCGTCCGGCTCGCCAGCCGCGGCGGAGCGGCTGTCTCTGGCCCAAGCTCGGGGTCAGGTTCAGCGTCTGGCTCAGGCACTGGCTCAGGGTCAGGCGGGCACGCGCCATCGATCGATGACATGCGTACCATGCAGCAGGAAGTCACCGGACTGTATGGCGACACTACCCTCGTTCATGGCGCCCACGCGCTCGCAGCCGACACCCACGGCGTCACGCTCACAGCCGCGCCCGACACGCTCTATCAGCATAGAGTTCTGACGGCCGCGCCAGCCAGCCAGCCGGTCTTGAACAAAGCCGAGTTGACCAAGCAGCGCATGTCGGAAGCCAAGTTGCGCGGCTACGAAGGCACCAGCTGCTCCGAGTGCCACAACTTCACGATGGTCCGCAACGGCACCTGCCTCAAGTGCGACACGTGTGGAAGCACGAGCGGGTGTTCGTGAAGACACCTCGGCTGCATCAATCAAAGAACAGCGCGGCCGGGAGCAATCCCGGCCGCGCTTTTTATTGACAAAACATTGGCCAAAAGGTACCTTTTATTTAATGCAGCAAAAACAATGAGTTAATGAAATAATAATGGAATTATTTATAATGTTACTTTCATATTTTTGACGGCCCATCGACGCGCCACATCGATGCACGCGGTAGTTCATGAGAATTAGGCGTTTATCGACGCCAGCGCTGCGACCTCTTGACATCCGCCTTGGCGCCGCTGTAATGATATTAAAAGCTCTTAAAGGAATAGAATTATGACCGCGCGCTCACCCGGCGAATTGCTGGCCGCCATGATCGACCTGCTGAGCACCGCAGAGCCAGAGGTCCGCAATCGGACGCTCGCTGCAGCTCAAGTTTATTTCACAGCCTCCGCGACAGGTCAGCCGGTCAGCCACGCTCCACTATTTAATCATATGCCCATTCAATCAACAACAGACGGGCCTGCCAACACGTTTCCAGAACGGGCAAAGCTTTGGATGAGGCAGGGCGGCCTCGCTATGGAAGAGGTGGAGAAAGTTTTTCATATTGGTGACGGGCGAGTAGAAATCATCGCGGCCACCATGCCTGGAAAAAGCAAAAAGGAGCAGACTTTTAATGCTTATATCCTGTTGGGGCTTTCAAGACTCATGGCGGGCGGAGCGCCCAGTTTTGAT
>JANMOL010000209.1:0-3640 GCA_031369245.1 Hyphomicrobium sp.
GTGACGGGCAGTCCGCGCGCACCCAGCGTCTGCTGGATTGAGCGGCCGAGCATCAGGTCCATGCTGGCGCGCCAATTGAGCGTTTCTGAAAACAGCTTGAACACCAGCCGATTGTCAATGCCGGTCAGGCACTGACAAAGATCCTTGAGATAACCGATCACGCCAGTGCGCTCGCCATTCTCGATGACCTCAGCGTAATTATCCATGTCGCTGGTGATCTGCCGTGACTTGCCTTTGTTGCGGTCCTTTTTCCAGAACCCGAATTCGATCGTGTTGAACGGCGTGATCCAGACATCGACGGTAAAGTCGTGCCATTTGGCCTTAGCGGCGCTCGCGGCAGACGTGGCGGCCTTTTCAAGTTTCGCCATCGCCGCCGGCGATTTGCCGGCCCGCTCGCGCACATCGGCCCGGGCATCGCTGGCGGCTTCCGCAGCCGCAGCCCGCGCTTCAGCTTCCACCACGTCTTTTTTTGCAATGCCAGCGTTCATTGTTCAGCTCCCATCGGGTGCGCGTGCGCGCGTCGAACGAATCGTTGAAAAAATCCTAGCACCGGGCGGCGCGCGCGCTCCGGCATGGCGAAACTTTGCGGTGGGAAACGTGCTTTTGGCGACCCGCAGGACCGAGCCATGGCAACGGCCCCAAAAAGAACAAACCTGCGCCGCCGATCTAGCGGCACGCTTGGGTCGTTGTGCAGAGCGGTTGGATCGCGCAAAGCCTGGCTGGCAGGCGTAACGGGAGCATTGAAGATGACGGTCTTGAAGGTTCGCGTCGCAGCCCTCTTGCTGATCGCGCTTTTTGCGTTCAACCCGCACCACAGCCTGGCACTACAGCGTGGCGTCCCGCCGATGACAGCAGCAGACCTGAACGGCCGCGCGCTCAAGCTGCCTGACGATATGACGGGCGAACCGGCCATGTGGGCCGTCGCATTCGATCGTGCCCATCAAAGCCAGGTGGACCGCCTGTTCGCATTGTTTCAAGAGGTCAAGGCGACCAAGCCCGGCCTGGTGTTTTGGGAAGTGCCTGTCATCACCAACCCGGGCGCCATCGGTCGCTGGTTTATCGACAACGGTATGCGCAGCGGCATTCCATCGAAAGAAACCCGGGCACAGGTGGTCACGCTGTACGTCGCCGATCGCGAAAGCTGGCTGAAGCAAATGGGTATTGCCGGCGTCGCCGAAACCTATGTCGTGATGGTTGGCCGAACAGGCGACGTGATGGCAGTCACGGCGCAGTCTAATATTAAAAGCGCCGGCGATCTCGCGGCCTTGGTTGAAAAAGCCGCAGCGCCAGCTGCAAATTAGGGCCTACCGGCCCCCAAAGATCGCCGATCCAACGCGCACGTGTGTCGCGCCGAATTGGATCGCGGTTTCATAGTCGCCGCTCATACCCATGCTAAGACCTTTGAGGCCGAGTTCGCGTGCGAGTTTCGACAAAAACGCGAAATGTACGGCGGCCTCTTCTTCAACCGGCGGGATACACATCAGCCCCGCGATTTCGAGACCCAGATCATCGCGGCACATCGCGACAAAGGCTTTGGTGTCGGCTGGCATCACGCCAGCCTTCTGCGGCTCCTCGCCGGTATTGACCTGGACAAACAGCTCAAGCGTGCGGCCCTGCTTTTTCATCTCGCCGGCCATCGCCTTGGCAATTTTGGGCCGGTCGATGGTGTGAATAGTGTCAAACAGCGCAACGGCATCGGCGGCCTTGTTGGATTGCAGCGGCCCGATCAAATGCAATTTCAAATCCGGGAATTCAGCGCGCAAGTCAGGCCATTTGCCTTGCGCCTCCTGCACCCGATTTTCACCAAACGAGCGCTGTCCGGCGGCAAGTGCGGGCCAAATAGCATCAGCCGCGAAGGTTTTTGAGACGGCAATCAGCTCAACGGTACCTGCAGCACGCTTCGCCTCGGCCGTCGCGAGCGCGATCCGCGCCTGAACGTCCGCCAGCCGTTGGCTCAAATCTGGCGCCAGTTTGCTATCGCTCACGTCGCTGATCCTTAACGCTGCCGAGCGTCTCTCTACGATGCCGGCCAACAGGTGACCACTGACATCTGAACGCAGGCACGTGAAGCTGGCACGTGAACAAGTGTCGCAATTCTGCGCGCCCAGGACGGGCTTACAGTGCTAGCTGCCTCGATAACAAAAAGGAGACCCCCTTATGCTGAAACTCGCCGACGCCCGCCGCATCATCGCTGCTGCTGAAAAGAAGGCCGCTGAAATTGGCCAGCCCATGAACATCGCCGTCGTCGATGAGGGCGCCAATCTGATTTCCCACGTCCGCATGGACAATGCCTGGATCGGCTCGATCGACATTTCGATCAACAAGGCGTTCACCTCGCGCGCTTTCAACATCTCGACCAAGGAACTTGCGGAAAACAGCCAGCCGGGCGACCAGTTCTTCGGCATTCACGCCTCTAACCACGACCGGGTCATGATCTTCGCCGGCGGCATTCCGCTCAAAGACAAGCACGGCGTTGTCATCGGCGCGATCGGCGTCTCGGGCGGTGGCGGCGCGCAGGACCACCAGGTCGCTGAAGCCGGGGCAAGCGCTCATACGTGTTGATCAACTGCTTCTGATATATGTGATCGGGCGTAGCACAAGCTTCACGCCCGATCTCGATTTCGATCGGACCATGCTTTGGCCTCCTCATCAATCGCTTGCCGAAGTGCTTCTCTGAAAGTTGCACGATACGGCTCGAAAGTATGACTATCGCTCGATAGCAGGTTAATGAACTTGCGATTGATGAATAGCTTTTCGCGGCCTCGCTTTTCTTCTTCAAGCATCTCAATCTCTACAAGCGACTTGAGATAGGTAGAGGCGGCCTGCCTCTTTGCAATTCCTTTCTCTTGCAGATCGGCAATCCTGCAATAGGGCTTAGAAAAGACAAGCTCCACGAGCTCGCGAGAGTAAAGTTTCGGCTCCCACTTCCTGATGTGATTTGTAGCGTCGGCCATGAGCGCGCGCACTGCTCCGATTTTCCCGGTCGTCCACTTTGACGTCTGTTCAACGGCAGTGAGCATGTAGATCACCCACGCCTCCCACTCGCCCTTGCGCGTGACGTTCTCTAGGAGCCGGTAATATTCGCCCCGAGTTTGCAGGATATACTTGCTGAGATAGAGCGTCGGCAGATCGAGCAGGCCGCTTTCGATGAGCATAAGCACATTGAGAATGCGCCCTGTGCGGCCGTTGCCATCCTCGAACGGATGGATGGCTTCGAACTGGTAGTGGAGCACGGCCATGCGAATGAGCGGATCGAGGTCCGAAGATTTATCGTGCAGATAGTTTTCCCAGTCGCCTAGTAGTTCTCGAATGAGGTTTTGGCCTTGAGGGGGCGTGTAGATCGTCTCGCCGGTATGCCTGTTCTTGAGCGTGACCGGCACACCGCGTACGTCGAGTTCGACGCCGGTTACAATCCTGCATATGTCGATCGCGGTTCGCGCTGCAAGCGGTCGCGCTTTAATTGAATCCAGGCCCCAGTAGAGCGCACTGCGATATCGAACTGCTTCCTTGGCCGCGGCATCCCCGTCTGGTTGTTCGAGGCTCGCTTGACGAAACAGCGCATCGTTCGTGGTGACGATGTTCTCGATTTCCGAGCTGTCCTTGGCCTCCAGCAGTGGAATGGCTTGGATCAGCACGTTCG
>JANMOL010000261.1:0-8734 GCA_031369245.1 Hyphomicrobium sp.
TGACCCAAAAATCTGTCGAAAAACCTCGCCAGATCAATTCATTAAGGATCGCCAAGAAGATGAAAAAAACGACCCACCGGATGGTCAGTTTGCGCCAGCCGGCTTCCGTAAGTCGCAAGACGTCGCCAAATACAACTTTAAGGAACGTCTGACCGCGCATCAGTCCCGCGCCAAGAATGAGCGCGAACAGACTGTTCACGATGGTCGGCTTCATTTTGATGAAGTGATCATCCTGCAACCAGACGGTCAGCCCGCCAAACACCAGAATGAAAAAGCCCGAGAACAGCGGCATGGTCGGGATACGGCCAAGCACCAGCCGTGAAACCACCAGGGCCAAAATCGTGGCCGCCATGAACAGTCCCGTGCCCCAAAAAATCCCGAGCCGGGAGTTGGCGATAAAAAACACCACCAGCGGACCGAGCTCGACCGCGAACTTAATCAACTGCTTGCGATCAAGCGCGGGGCTGTCGGCCTCCTCGCCGGGCGTTAACGGGCCATCAGCCATCACTCAAGCTCCAGCCGCGGTGTCACGATCGATGCGATATTTCTGCATGAGCCGCGTCAAAATCCAAGCGTAGATCCCCGAGAGCGGCATCACAATCGCGATCTTGAACAAAATCCAGATGTTCACTCCGTTCATCACATAGCCGAGGATGGTGTACATGTGGTCATCCTTGAACGTCAGACGGACAACCTCGTTCAAGACCGCAGTCAGCAGAAAAAACGCAGCAAAACTCCAGGTAAATTTATCCCAGCCCTCTTGGGTGTAGTGAAATGTCTTGCCGAAAATGTACTCGAAGAAATTTTTCTTGAACCACAACCCGCCGAGCAAAAACGCTGCAAACATGGCATTGAAGATCGTGACTTTGATTTGCACCCACATCGGATCATGCGTGATCAGCGTCAGCGCGCCAAACACCAGCGTGACGGTTGACGCGATCAGCGGGAAAACCGGCGGCCGCCGGAACATGTAAAACATAATGGCAACGGCGAGCACGGTCGTTATCAGCAGCGCCCAGGTGCCCGTCTCAATGCCGTAAATGCCATTGACGATGAACATCGTCACCAGCGGCCCGAACTCGCTCAGAATGTTGATCGTCTGCTCAGCATTGAACGGATAGATGCGTTTACGCGCCGTCATGTGTGTCGCCATCCTGAGCTTGCCTGCAATGATCGCCGCCGGCGCTATCGTCCCAACGCTCGTGTTGCTAAAACGCAGTGTGGTGTCAATCTCGTGCAATCGCCTGGGCAAACTCTCCGGCGCTGAACGGTTGCAAGTCATCGACACTTTCGCCAACGCCGAGGAAGTGCACCGGTAACCCGAACCTCTCGGCGATGGCGACCAAAATTCCCCCCCGCGCCGTGCCGTCTAATTTCGTCATGACGAGCCCCGTGACGCCTGCCCGCTCGCCAAATACGTCCACCTGTGCGAGCGCGTTTTGCCCCGTTGTCGCATCCAGCACAAGCACCACGTCATGAGGTGCACTCGGATCGATTTTTTTCAAGACGCGAATAACTTTTTCCAGTTCTTCCATGAGCACCTGCTTGTTGTGCAGACGGCCAGCTGTATCAAGCAAAAGAACATCTGCGCCAGAGAGTTGGGCGCTTTTGAGCGCATCGAACGCCAGGGCCGAGGAATCAGAACCGGTCTCGCGTGCGACAACGGTGCAGCCGGTGCGCTCACCCCAGACTTTGAGCTGATCGATCGCTGCGGCCCGGAAGGTATCGCCCGCGGCGAGCACAACGGTCTTGCCTTCATCGGTCAATTTTGCGGCGAGCTTGCCGATGGTCGTTGTTTTGCCCGTGCCGTTGACGCCCACCATCATGATAACGTGCGGTTTTTTTGTGCCATCGATGATCAGCGGCTTGGCGACCGGCGTCAGCACACGCTCAACTTCCTCAGCCAGAATGGCGCGCACATCATCGGCCGAAATGCCTTTATCAAAGCGGCCCTTGGAAATAGCAGCCGTGATGCGGGCGGCGGTCGCCACGCCGATGTCCGATTGAATGAGCAGATCTTCGAGGTCTTCAAGCGTTGCGCTATCGAGCTTGCGCTTCGTAAAGAGCCCGCTAATGCCATCGGACAGTTTCGACGAGGTCTTGCCAAGACCAGCCTTGAGGCGCTGAAACCAGCCGCGGTTTTCTGCGCTGCCATCGGTCAAGTCTTTGGCAGTGGCCGTGGCAATGGAAGTGGAAGTGGCCGGCGCGGCGCTGCTGGCGTCGGACAGGATTTCATCGGGCCGCGCGCCGTCACCGGCAAGCGCGGGTGCCGCCGGAGGCGGTTCGTCCTTCGCGCCAAACAACCGGCCCAATAGACCTTTGCGTTTGCCGTCGTGGTCACTCACGCCCCAACCTCACCAATCCATTGCGTCTCGTCGTGCCGCATAACGCGCGCTGCTATGATTGGCCTGCCGGCAGGTGCGCCAGGTGTATGACGTCCTCGTACTCGAATTCCGCCGGGCCGGTCATCAGAATACGGTTTTGATCGGTCCATTCGATAGCCAATGGACCGCCTGGCAGCATGACGGTGACGGTGCGGCCGGTCAGCTTCTTGCGCGCCGCCGAGACAACCGCAGCGCAGGCCGCCGATCCGCAGGCTTTGGTCAGCCCCGCGCCGCGCTCCCAGGTGCGCAGCGTGATCGAGTGCGGCGACGTCACATGCGCCAGTGAGATATTGGCCCGCTCGGGAAAAATCGGGTGATTTTCGAGCATCGGACCGAGCCGCCCGAGATCATAGGCGCCGACATCATCGACCCAAAAAATGGCATGCGGGTTACCGACGTTGACGGCTGACGGCGAGTGCAGCACGGGGTCGTCGATCGGCCCGATCTGCAGTTCGATGCCGCGCGTGTCGCGAAATTCCTCGGCCAGCGGAATATCCTGCCATCCGAACTTCGGTTCACCCATTTCGGCGGTGATGCTCGCTGGCCCGTTGACCGTCACATTGAGCACGCCGGCCAGTGTTTCAAACACCACTGTCTTGCGGCCGCGCAATTCTGCTTCCATCAGCGCGATGCAGCGCGTTCCATTGCCGCACGCACCCACTTCGGAGCCATCGGCATTATAAATCCGCACATAGGCATCAGTGCCCTTGGTTTTGGCGTCGTGCAGCACCATCATCTGATCGAAATGCGAGCGCGGACGGGCGGCGATGCGTGCCACCGTCTCGGAGCTGAGCACGGTCGTCGTGCCGCGCAGATCGACGACCAGGATTTCGTTGCCGAGGCCGTTCATTTTGCGGAACTTGAGGGGCGCGTTGGACATTTGTCCTTATATGATGGCGAACGGCGGCGGTACAATCACGGCCACGGGGGCGCACGCGCGCATATTGCCGCCTTCGGTCAAGTGCAACCAAGAGAGCTCATGTTGAAACCGTTCAGTCTTTACGCCTTGCTTGCGTTGGCATCCTTTGCGGGCGGTACGACCGCGTCGGCTGAGCAAACCAACGCGCCAGCGGCCGCCAAATCGGCGCTGACCGTGACCGAGATCGCCAGCGGGCTGCAAAACCCCTGGGGGCTGCAGTTTCTCAAAGACGGCCGCTTCCTGGTCACCGAGCGGCCCGGCCGCCTCAGGATCGTCAGTCCCGGCGGCGCGCTGTCAGCACCGGTCGCGGGCGTCCCGCCGGTCATGAACTGGGGCCAAGGCGGGCTGCTCGATGTTCTGCTGAGCCCCGATTTCGAGACTTCCGGCACGCTGTTTCTGTCGTTTGCCGAACAGCGCGGTCTGTTCAAGAACGGCACCAGCGTGGCCCGCGCCCGGCTCGTGATGGACGGTGCCAGCGCGCGCCTGGAGGATCTCAAAATCATTTTCCGCCAGGAGCCGGCGATTGCCAGCACCTACCACTTCGGCTCGCGGCTGGTGTTCGACAGGTCCGGCGCGCTGTTCGTCACCACCGGCGACCGATCATCAGAGAAAGACAGTGCGCAGGATCTGGCAACGGCGCTCGGCAAAGTCATCCGCATCATGCCCGACGGCTCCATTCCGAAAGACAATCCGTTCGTTGGGCAAGACGGCAAGCGGCCGGAGGTCTGGAGCTACGGCCATCGCAACCTGCAAGGCGCAGCCCTCGATCCCGCATCCGGCCAGCTCTGGACGACCGAGCACGCAGCCAAAGGCGGCGATGAACTCAACCACCCCGAAGCCGGTAAAAACTACGGCTGGCCGATCATCGCCTGGGGCACCGACTATGACGGCTCGGCCATCGGCGAAGGCCTGACGGCCAAACCCGGACTGGAGCAACCGGTCTACTATTGGAACCCGTCCATCGGCACCTCGGGCCTGGCATTTTACACCGGCAGCCTGTTCAAGAGCTGGGCCGGCAACATTCTCGCCGGCGGGCTCGCGGGCGGCGTACTCGAGCGTTTGGTAATGGACGGCAGCAAGGTCGTGGCCGTCGAGCACCTGTTGACCGAGCGCAGCGAACGTCTGCGCGATGTCCGCGTCGGCCCCGACGGCGCCGTCTACGTTTTAACCGACAGCCCGCAAGGCAAGTTGCTGCGGCTGACACCCGGCACCTGAGGATCCCGCGCGCATGCCCCAACGAACCGTCCGCCGTCAGCGCCCCGGGCAACGGCCCAACCCGCTGCTGTTCCGCGTCGCTTTTGCCCGCGCCCGGCCCTGCTATTGCTACGGCTGCATCGTCCTGACGGCAGACGAAAAAGCTTATGAGCGCCGGGTCTTCCGGCTGGCCCGCGCTTGGGCCAAAATGTTGCGAATCGAGGCCAAGGCCCGCAACGCCGCCTAGCGACTGCCCAAGTTTGACTTCCCGCCGCCCTTCCCCCATACCGGTGCCATCCAGTCGGCCCTGAAATCCAGAGCCGCCGCCCTGCACATGGACACCTTCACCGTAAGGTGGCCGGGAGACAGGGGGGTCAACATCCGAAAGCGCGTTGCGCTCTCGGGTGCAATTTTGTTTTGCGCGAACGATTAAAGGAGCGTGTTGAGGATGGCACTTCGACCAGCGCAGCGAGGCGAGCGGGCAAGGCCCTCTGGCGCGTCGCGCTGCCCCCGCCAACGCTGGGCGCGAAGCCACCCCGCCGTGAGCCAATAGATGTTCCAAACACTGCAAGATCGTCTTTCGGGCGTCCTCGACAAGCTGACCCGGCGCGGCGCGCTGACTGAGAGCGATGTCGTCGAAGCGATGCGCGAAGTTCGCCGCGCGCTGCTCGAAGCCGACGTCGCCCTCGATGTCGTGCGCGACTTCACCGACAAGGTCAAAGCCAAGGCGATCGGCGCCGACGTGCTGCGCTCGGTTACGCCTGGCCAGATGGTCGTCAAGATCGTCAACGATGAGCTGGTCGCGATGCTCGGCTCCAACGCCCAGCCGATCGATCTGCAAGCAGCCCCGCCTGTCGGCATTCTGATGGTCGGCCTGCAGGGCTCGGGTAAAACCACGACAACCGCCAAGATCGCCTATCGCCTGACCAACCGCGATCGCAAAAAAGTATTGATGGCGTCGCTCGATACCCGCCGTCCCGCCGCTCAAGAACAATTGCGCGTTCTCGGCGAGCAAACCAGCGTCGCGACGCTGCCGGTCATCGCTGGACAAAATCCCTTGCAGATCGCGCGGCGCGCCCAGGAAGCAGCCACACTCGGCGGCTTCGACGTCATCATCTACGACACCGCTGGCCGCGTCACGGTCGATGAAGAGTTGATGGATGAAGTCCGCGATATCAAAGCTGCGATCCATCCGCACGAAACCCTGCTCGTTGCCGACGCTCTGACGGGCCAGGACGCTGTCACCACCGCCAAGGCCTTTGACGGCCGCATCGGCGTTACCGGCATCGTACTGACGCGCGCCGATGGCGACGGCCGCGGCGGCGCCGCGCTCTCGATGCGGGCTGTCACCGGTAATCCGATCAAGCTGATCGGCGTTGGCGAAAAATGGGACGCGCTGGAAGAGTTCCACCCGCAGCGCATTGCTGGCCGCATCCTCGGCATGGGCGACGTGGTCTCGCTCGTTGAACGCGCCGCGCAAACCATCGACGTCGAAAAAGCCACCAAAATCGCCGAAAAAATGAAGAAGGGGTCGTTCGACCTCGAAGATCTCGGCGAACAAATGAAACAAATGCAGAAGCTCGGTGGCATGGGCGGCGTGATGGGCATGCTACCGGGCGTCGCCAAGCTCAAAGGTCAGATCAACGAAGCTGGCATGGACAAGAGCCTGGCCCATCAGCAGGCCATCATCGGCTCGATGACGCCGCACGAGCGCCGCAACCCGAAAGTGCTCGACGCCCGCCGCAAGCGCCGGATCGCTGCCGGCTCCGGCACCAAGGTCGAAGAGATCAACAAGCTCGTGAAAATGCATCGCCAGATGGCGGACATGATGAAAACCATGGGCCGCAACAAGGGCATGTTGAACCGCTTCCTCGGCAACACCGGTGCCGCCCCAAGTGACGCCGAGATGGCATCGATGCAGGCCGAGCTCGCAAAACTTGACCCCAAAGCGCTGGAGCAGCTGCCAGCCGACGTCAAACAACAACTCTCACAAGCCAGCGGTGGTGCTGCCCCCAAAGGACTGCCGGGGCTCGGCGCGGGTCTGCCCAGGGGCTTCCCATCCGGTCTTCCAGGGCTTGGCGGCGGCCTGCCGAAATTCCCGGGCTTTCCGGGCAAGAAAAAGTGAGCGTGTGCCATGTCTGAGTTGAACGCGCTGAAAAAACTCCTCGAGCTGTCGGACCGGCTGAAAGCCGGCGGCATTGCCCACGAGGTCACACGATACCGGGAGGATGGCATCTCAATCATTGCCTCCGTGCCCGGCGAGCGATGGGAAATCGATGTTCTCGACGACGGCGAAATTGTCGTCGAGATCTACGCATCCCACGGAGGTTGCCGCGGCGAAGACGCACTCAAGGATTTGTTCGCCCGGCATTCAGAACAGAGCAACGATCTCAACGAGTAACAACAGACATAAGGAGACAGCAGTCCATGGCAGTGAAGATGAGACTTTCGCGCGGCGGCGCCAAGAAGCGGCCGTACTACTACGTCGTTGTTGCGCACGGCACGTGCCCGCGCGACGGCCGCTACATCGAGCAGATCGGGACCTTCGATCCGATGCTCAAGAAGGACAATCCCGAGCGCGTGAAGCTGAAGGAAGACCGTGTCAAGCACTGGCTCGGCGTCGGCGCTCAGCCGACCGATCGCGTGCTGCGGTTGCTCGACGGCGCGGGTCTCGCCAAGCGCACCGCGCTTAACAATCCTGAGAAGGCCAAGCCGAAGAAGAAGGCCCAGGAACGCTCCGCCGCTGCCGCCGAAAAGACCGCAAAGGCCGCCGAAGCCGCCAAGGGCGACGCGGCGTAACGCAAACCGCGAAACATATGCTCCAACAAAATTCCTCCCAGCTCATACTGGGAGGAATTTTTGTTTCTTGTCATTGGTTTGGCTCGTTTTTTGTACAGTCATCTAAAGGACTTAAAACGAGACAATGCCAATGTGGGGCGCTTTGCCATGCTTCGCGACGGACTCTATCAAGTGGCCTACGGCCCGCCCGGCAGCGCTCCTGCTGCCAGTGATTTCGCCCTCGCCAGCGTGCGCGACGGCCGGATCATGGGGTCAGATCCGCACGGCGGCATCTACCGCGGCACTAAGGGCCGCCAGCGCCAGCTGTCATCGTCAGCCGCCGTCGAACTGATCTGCATCATTCCGCCCGGCGGCGAGCTGGTCACCGGCTTAGCGGCCGGAACGGGCGGCGCGACCGTCAAGATCATCGGCACGATCGATCCGGCCGCAGCCACACAAACCGCCATGCTTCATGTTGCGGGCCAGCCTGTCATCGTCGAAATTAGCTATCTTGGCCCCTTGCCGACATGAGCCGTGCAGGGCATCACCGCCCTTATGACAGACAGCAAGACAGATCCTAAAGCGCCACGCCGCATCCTGCTCGGCCAAATCGCCGGAGCGCACGGCATTCGCGGCGACGTGCTGGTGCGGACCTTCACCGGCGAGCCCGCCGCTATCGCCTCCTATGGCCCGCTGACCGATGCGTCCGGCGCGAAAAGCTTCAAGCTGCGCGTGGTTCGCATTACCGATAAAGGCATTGTGGCGCGCGTTGAGGGGGTCAATGATCGCAACGGCGCGGAAGCCATTCGCGGACAGGAGCTGTACGTTGATCGTGCCAAACTGCCAGCGCCGGCCGAAGCGGAATACTACCACGCCGATCTGATCGGGCTCGCAGCCCTCACCCCTGACGGCCAAGACATCGGCCGCGTGATTGCCATTCAAAATTTTGGCGCAGGCGATTTGGTCGAGATCCAGCTGACCGGCACGAAGACAACCAGCCTGATCCCGTTCACCAACGCCAACGTGCCGGATATCGATATCGCCAACGGACGCATGACCGTCATCCAGCCGGTCATGGTCGGTGAGCCGGAACCCGCAAGCGGCACGGACAGCGACGACGGCGCATCGCAGGCCTGAATTAAACCCGCTCGCCTCGGACAAGCTTGGGCAGCTCGCCGGATAGACCCGCCGCTTCGGTCATGATCAGTTGCTTGAGATCGGGAAGCCGATCGACGATTTCGAGCCCAGCGCCGCGGCCCGCACGCAGCACGGCATTGTCGATGCTGAAGGCCCGGTTGAGGCCATCAAAGGCCGCAGCCGACATGGTTGAATCAAACCGCCGCCAGCGCGCATAGCGTTCGAGCGCCGGTCCGTGCCCGAGGTCAAACCCGAGCCGTGCGGCATCTATCAACACTTCGACCAAGGCTGCCACATCGCGGAATGCTAAGTTCACGCCTTG
>JANMOL010000267.1:0-3276 GCA_031369245.1 Hyphomicrobium sp.
GGCTGCAATGCTGGCCGAGGACGTCCGACGGTTTCCAAGCCCCAGACGAAAGAAAAGCGCCCGTAGCTCAGCTGGATAGAGCACCAGACTACGAATCTGGGGGTCGGAGGGTCGCATCCTTCCGGGCGCGCCAAGTCCCTCACTCTCAAAGAGTAAACTGCTGGCGTGCAAGCGGCGTGCACAACGCAGCGCGGCCGCGCCTCGAAATCGAACTAAAAGAGTCCGAGGAGCGCAGCCGCGTAGGAACCCCCAGATACGCGAAACTACATTCCAGGGGCCAGACGGACTTAACCGCAAAATGGTTGCCACAATGCAAACGGCTCATCAGTCATTTGTTCATTGGTGAGGCCGCGCAAGCAGCCACGCGACCAGCGGAACGGTGATTGCGTGCGGTAACAGCCGTAACGCCACCAGTGCAGGGCGTGTCAGCAGGCCCGGTGCGATAATTTTTTGGCCTAAAATAAATCCGCGATAGCCCGCTCTGGCGATCCGTTCGGCTGACAACGAGGGCAGCAGCAGACGGTAACGTGCATCGTCAGCGGCCATGTTGGCGTGGAAGGCGGTGTCGGCTGGACCTGGAACGATCGCTGCAATGCGCACGCCGTGCCCGGCGCATTCGGCGGCGATGGCTTCCGTCAGTGAGACGACAAAGGCTTTACTGGCATAGTACAGCGCCTGATTGGGGCCTGGAACATAGCCGCCCAGCGAGGCGACATTTAAAATTCCGCCGCGCCCGCGCGCCTGCATCGCGGGCAGGGCGTGGCGTGTCAGCTGTGTCACTGCGCTGATATTGAGGGCGATCAGCCGATCGAGATCAGATTGTGACTGGCGCTCGAATGGCCCCGACAAGCCGGTCGCCGCGTTGTTGACGAGGATATCGAGGTAGAGCCCGGCCTTGCTGAGTGAGGCGTCGATTTGCTCGACGGCATTAGCGGCGGTGATATCGCATGCCAGCAGCGCGACGGGCTGACCTGCTGGCGATGTTATGTTTGAAGCTGCGCTTGCAAGTGCTGTCGCATCACGCGCGACAATCATCACGCGGTGGCCGTTGGCGGCGAAGACCTGCGCAAGCGCCGCGCCGATGCCGCGCGAGCCGCCGGTGACGACCACTGCTGGAAATTTATCTGCAACGGCTGCGCGGGCGGCGCTGATGGCGGCGGCGGTGTGGCGAGACTGTTTGCGGCTGATCCAAAGGTTCGCGATGCGGGCGGCGAACCCTAACATGATCCGAGTTCCCTTGACGTCCGGCACGGTGCCTAGATGAACGCTGAGTGCCGCCGGACGTTGACTGGCTGCATCGCAAGACCGTGCCAAATATCATACTGCAACTGAAGTGCGCGCCAATAGTGCGTGCCTAGTCCTGAAAACGCGCCGAGGCGTGCTGCGAGTTCGTGCGTGAGTGCAAGCTGCTCGGCTAAAATGGCATCGACGGTCGGCTGCGGCAGCATGAGCCGCCGGGCCAGATCGGTGGCCGTTAAGCCAAGATGCGGCAGCAGATCCTCGCGCAGAACTTCGCCCGGGTGCAGGGGCGGCACATCGGTGCGCTCATCGATGACTTTGTAAGGTGTTGTTGGAATGGACGCGGTGATCATGTGAGCCGTTCTCGTTGACCTGTGAGCCGGGCGGCTTGGTGGCCGTCACGACGCAGACACAAAACGCTGGCGCGTGAGCTGTTTCAGGGCTGCGGCGAGGTCGAACGGCGGCATTCGGCTGAATGGCTGTTCAGACATGCTCGCGTCCGTCGACCGCCGCTTGGCCGATCGCGCCGCTTGCCACAACGGGCCACGGACGCCTCATCGTTTTGATAACAAAGGGATGGTGCCGCTTAGGTGACTCGAACACCTGACCCCGTCATTACGAATGACGTGCTCTACCGGCTGAGCTAAAGCGGCGTACCGGAGCACGCGCGTGGCGTGCCGCAAGGGGCCGAGGGATACCCGGAGCGCCTGCCAATTGCAAGCGCTTCGGCGGCTTTGCCGATCCTGCGAGCCGGTTGCTAGTTGACCGCCCGGAACGGCCGCTTGATGAACGGCGGCAAGGTTTCGACCTCAGACTCCTCGAGGCCCGGATCATCGGGCGCGCGGGGTGCGATATAGATCTTGGATTCTGGTTTCGCTGGCTCCGTTCCGTGTTGCGGATTGCCACTTCCGGACGGCTTGGCCTTGAGTGCCGCTGGCAGGATGGCTGCATTGGAGCGGACAATCGTGACATCGGTGGCGCGATCCGATACCGGAGCCGCTCGCGTTGGCAGTGCGGCGGGCTGAACCGGCCGCATGGCCTGCGGATGAGCCCGCGGGTTGAACGGCGCACTCTCTGAGGCAGGGCGCTGCGGCCTCTGGGTTGGAGCGGGCTCAATATCAATCGCTGCCGGTGCGGCCTGTGCCGGGGTCTCCGCGACCGGTGGCGCGCTGATCGCCAGCAACTCTTCCAGGCGGCTTGCAACGAGATCGGTGCTGGCCTTGTCGAGCGATTCAACCGGCACGCGCCATTGATACGTGTCGAGCTTGCCATTGACCGGCGAAATCGGTTCCCAACGGTCCGAGATGACGCCGTCGGCGGTCCAGACCGGATCGCGCGCGGCCGTCACGGCGCGAGCCAGCCATTCCCGCACGCGGCCCTTGTCACCATTCTCGCCGGCTTCGATGCGGGCCATCAGCGTTGCGATGCGTTGCGTCAGCCGGTTGGACAGCAGCGGTTCAAGTGCGCTGCGGGCTTCGCCAAACATCCTTGCATCGATGGCGGTCGAGGCGACAGCGATCGGGCTTTCGATCGAATGCGGGTTCAGTGCTGCCAGTTGGCGTATCCGTTCCAGACGGTCACGCGTGCTGTCGCCGACGCGGGCATAAGCATAGGCCGTTGCAAGGTCGGGATGGGGCGCGCGCGTCCAGGTTTTTTGGAGGATCTTGGCAGCTTTCGAGGTGTGACCGCGGGCGGCCAGGATGCGGCCAGCGACGGCCGCAGCCGGCACGAGCTCGGGGGCAAGGGTATGGGCTTCTGTTGCGAGCGCCAGGGCTTTTTCGGTTTCGTTTTCCTCGGCCTCGATCGCCAGGCCCGTCAACAGCACCGCGCGCTTGCGGTCGGCCGTTGCCTTGTCGATATGCGCATTGCGTTTGGCGTGACTGAGCGTTTCGAGAGCGCCTGCCCAATCCTTCTGTTTGCACTGAAGATCGAACAGCGCATCGGACGACCAGCCGAGCTTGGGATTAGCTTTGACCGCTCGGCCGGCGAACTGCTGGGCGGCTTCGACGGCGCCTTCGCGTTCAGCTTCGAGGAACA
>JANMOL010000283.1:0-2164 GCA_031369245.1 Hyphomicrobium sp.
CTTCCTGCACCCGCGCGTTACGTTCGTCCGCCGGTACGCCGTCGATCTTGAGGCCATATGCAACGTTGTCGCTGACCGTCATATGGGGAAAGACCGCATAGGACTGGAACACCATGTTGACTGGCCGCCGGTTCGGCGAGGTATCGCCCATATCCTGGCCGTCGATCAGAACCTGGCCTTCGGTCGGCACTTCGAAACCCGCGAGCATGCGCAGCAACGTCGTCTTGCCGCAGCCGGAGGGACCAAGCAGCGCGAAGAACTCACCGGGCTCGATGTCGAGGCTGACGTTGTCAACGGCCGCCATCGAGCCGAACCGCTTGGTGATGTTGCGGAAGCTGATGATCGGTTTGACAGCCGCTTTCGCGGGCGTTGCTGCGAGATGCGGAGTGGCTTCATTCACGGCGCGGCTCCTTTAGCCTTTGCGGTCCGTTTTGCCCTGCAAAAGCATCATCAGAACCATCAAAACAACGGTGAGCAGGATCAACATGGTCGATGCGGCGTTAACCTCGGGCGTCACAGAAAAGCGGACCATCGAATAGACCTTGACCGGGAACGTCACGGTGTTGGGCCCGGAGGTGAAGAAGGTGATAACGAAGTCGTCGAGCGACAGCGTGAAGGCCAGAAGTCCGCCAGCCACGAGCGCCGGCTTCATGTGCGGCAGCAGGATATCGCGAAAAGCCTGCCAGTCGCTGGCGCCGAGATCACGTGCGGCCTCTTCCTGCTCTTTGTTGAACGACGCAAGGCGGGCGCGCACGACCATCGTCACGAACGGAAAACAGAACGTGACGTGGGCGATGATGATTGCGCCGAGACTAAACGGCCATACCAAATCGTTCGGCCATGGCAAGACGCGCGTGAAAAACACCAGCATCGCAACGCCCATGCAAATCTCGGGCACGACGATCGGCAACGACATGACGCCTTCGACAGCGGATTTTGCAAAGAAGCGAAAACGCCAGAGCATCACGGCTGCGAGCGCGCCGAGCACGAGCGAAATGGCGGTCGCGACCAACGCAATGGTCAGCGAATTGCCGAATGCGACCATCAGATCTTGGTCGCGGAACAGCTGACCGTAGTACTTGGTTGTAAATCCGCGCCAAACGACGGTGCGTTTGCTGTCGTTGAAGCTGAAGGCGATCAGGGCAGCGAGCGGGGCGTAGAGGAAGAAGAACACGCCGAACAGCCACAGCCGCATCTGCCAGAGGCGGTTGTATTCGAGCGGGGCAGGGCGCTGTTTCATCATCAAATCCGGTGGGCGTCGATAGCTGCGCCGCGCGTCAGATAGGCCCGGATCGCCAGCGTGAAAAACGTCGCGTAGATCAGCAAGAATGACAGGGCTGCTCCGAACGGCCAGTCGTTGGCGCGTTTGAATTGCCGTTCGATGACGTTGGCGATCATTTGGCTATCGGCGCCGCCGAGCAGGTCGGGTGTCAGGTACGAGCCGAGCGCGGGCACAAAGGTGATGATGACGCCGGACACGATGCCGGGCAGTGCGAGCGGTGCGATGATCGAGAAAATGGTGCGCAGGTGGCCAGCGCCAAGATCGAGACTAGCTTCAATCAGCGATTTGTCCATGCGGTCGAGCGCGGCGTAGAGCGGCAGGACCATAAACGGGAGGTGGACGTAAACGAGGCCGAGAATAACAGCGCCGTCGTTATAGAGAAGGCCAAGCGGTGTGAACGTGCTGAGCGGCTCGAAGCCGGCGAGCGCTTTGAGCCAGCTGGCCTGATCCCACAGCCAGCCAAGCGCGGTGTTCGCATGCCCCTGCTGGCCGAGGACGGACATCAGGGCATAGGTGCGGATCAGCAGGTTGGTCCAGAATGGCAGCATGACCGCCATCAGCATCCATGGCCGCCAGCGCTCCTCGGCAAAGACAATCGCCAGCGCGACGGGGAAGCCGATAATCAAACACAATACGGTTGTGATGCCCGCGACGACGATCGATTTCCAGAAGATGCCGAGATAAAGCGGCTCGATGGCGCGCGCATAGTTGGCGAATGTGCCGGTAAACGACACGTCCGTCAGGCTGGTGTTGCGGCCAAAACTGTAGCCCCACACGACCGCCATCGGGATGAGGAAGAAGACTGCCACCCACAAAGTGGGTGGCAGCATGGTTGCCCAGAAGGCCGACCGGGTTTGTTGAGCTTGCGACGGCATGCGGCGG
>JANMOL010000292.1:0-2121 GCA_031369245.1 Hyphomicrobium sp.
GTCGACGGCCTTGAGCACGCCCTTGCCCAGATAGCGGGCTTGATCGCCGTCGCGCAGTTCGATGGCTTCGTGTGCGCCGGTGGACGCGCCCGATGGGACGGCTGCCCGGCCCATGCTGCCGTCTTCGAGGATGACATCGACCTCGACCGTCGGGTTGCCGCGGCTATCCAAAATTTCGCGGGCAATGATGTCGACGATCGCGGTCATGGCGGGTCCTAGGATTTTGCGGGGCTGTACGAGGCCAGCATTTTTTGCTGGCTCGGCCCCTGGGCGAGATGTCAGCGGCGTTGTAGACCTGATCGCGCGAGCCGCAAAGACCCCGCGGGCGGCTGACAACTACCCGTTCGTACAGTGCTACGCCGCAAGAGGATCAAGAACGGCCGATGACAGCGCCCGCAGCCCTCGTGCTTTTTTCCGGTGGTCAGGATTCAACCGTGTGCTTAGCCTGGGCGCTCGAGCGGTATGAGCACGTCGAGACGATCGGGTTCGATTATGGCCAGCGCCACCGCGTCGAGCTCGATGCGCGCCAAGCCGTGCTGGCGAAGGGGCGCGGCGCATTTCCAGCGTGGGGCGCGCGGCTTGCTGACGATCATGTTCTAGAGATCCCCGCGCTCGGGCGGATCAGCGAGACGAGCCTGACGCGCGCGGTCACAATCACCACCGGCGCGAGCGGCTTGCCGACGACGTTTGTGCCGGGCCGTAATCTGCTGTTCTTCACCTATGCGGCGTCCCTCGCCTGGCGGCGCGGGATTTCAACGCTCATCGGGGGCATGTGCGAGACCGATTATTCCGGCTATCCCGATTGCCGCAATGACACGCTGCAGACGCTGGCGAAGGCGCTGAGCCTCGGGCTCGACAAGCCGTTGACGATCGAAACGCCGCTGATGTTCGTCGACAAAGCCGCGACCTGGGCGCTGGCCGATCAGCTCGGCGGCGCTACCCTCGTCAAGCTGATCATCGAGGAAACGCACACCTGCTATCTCGGCGATCGCGCGACGCGCCACGACTGGGGCTCGGGGTGCGGCACCTGCCCGGCCTGCGCACTGCGGGCGAAGGGCTGGATGCAGTGGCGGGCGGGGCTTGGACGGTCAGCGCTCAGTCGAGATTGAAGAAATCCGCAACAGGGATTTCAAGGCCGGGCGGATCGAGGCGCAGGATGCCTTCGGTTACAGAACTCGTGTTGAACGACGTCGCTGTCTCCCGGCGATGATGCAGCACGAACTTTTGCGAGACGTTGATCAATAGAATGTGCTGCACGCTCGGTAAGCTCATGTAGCCTTTGAGCTTGAAGCCGGCGTCATACTTGTGGGTAGACGGCGAACCAACCTCGACAATGATCACCGGGTTCGTGATCTCAATGTCTTCGGAATCTCTTCGCGGAGCGGCATAGACCAGCGCATCGGGCTCAAACGCCGTGTCTTTATCGACACGCACGGTCGCGCCGTCGGGCAGAGCGAAGTAGGCAAGGCCGGATCGCTTGATCGCCAATTTCAGCGCGATGACTGCGGCATGCTTACCCTCGGCGTGTCCAACGGTTTCCGGCGACATTTTGCGGACCACTCCGTCGATCAATTCGAAGCGCCCCGGCTGGTCCAAGGCCCAGGTCAGGTATTCATCGACCGTCATGCGTTGTGGAACGTGCAAGTTCATCACTGAACTTTAGCACGTAAACGCGAACCCGGCCAAGGCAGAACCCTTGAGCCCGCCCCTGTTCCGCCCGGAACAGCCAGGGCGGCGGCGGCGCGCTATCAAACCCATACGCAGCAGGTATTTCCGTTTGAACCTTTTGAGCCCGATGCTGCGACAGACACTCAAGACCCCGACACACGCCAGAGACTAGCCCGCAACCAGCACGAAACCAGCGAGATCCGCCGTGACACAGCCCGCCACCCAATCGATGCTCAAAACGGTGAATTTCACCGTCGGCATCGCTTTGCTGGTCATGCTGTTCCCGATTGGCGGCAAGCTGCCGGACAAACCGGCCGGTGTGCGGACCGCGATTGAGCTGATCAGCAAAAAGCAGTCCGCTCCACCGGCCGCGACGGTCAGCGCGCTGGCGTTAAGCCTGCCAGTCTTCAGCTCAGCTTGAACGGATTGAAATCGGTGGTGCGGTCGAAGTGA
>JANMOL010000058.1:0-2993 GCA_031369245.1 Hyphomicrobium sp.
GACCCTGCTCACCCTGCATCAGCAGCCTGAGGGCTGCGGCGTTATGGGCGGCGTCGCCGCCTTTGAGTTCGCCAAGCGTTGCGCGCGGCAGGCCGGCATCCTCGGGCGTCACCTCGAACACGGTGATTTTGCCGTCGTGAAGCTCGGCGACGGTTGTCGCGCCGGTTGTCGTCAACTCGTCCATACAGTCAGTGCCGTGCACGACCCAGGCGTGGACCGAACCGAGATTTTTCAGAACCTCAGCGATCGGCTCGACCAGATCGCGTTTATAGACGCCGAGGATCTGGCGCGTAACGCTGGCTGGATTGCACAACGGCCCGAGCAGATTGAACAGCGTGCGCAATCCAAGGTCGGTGCGGATGGGGGCCCAGATTTTCATGGCCGGATGATAGAGCGGGGCCCATAAAAACCCGACGCCGGAATCGTTGATCGCCCTTGAGACCGCTACCGGCGGCACGTCGAGCTTTACGCCGAGGGCTGCCAGCACGTCGGATGCGCCCGACAGCGAAGTCACTGCGCGATTACCGTGTTTGGCGATCGTGACGCCAGCGCCTGCTGCGACAAACGCCGCAGCCGTCGAGACGTTGTACGTGCCGTGGCTATCGCCGCCCGTGCCGACGATATCGACCGCGTTGGGCGGGGCATCGACTGTGGTCATGCGTGCTCGCAGAAATTTGGCGGCGCCGGTGATTTCTTCGATCGTTTCGCCACGCACCCGCAGCGCCATCAAAAATGCCCCCATGGCGACGGGCGGGGCGACGCCAGACATCAATAGATCCAGTGCTGACTGTGTCTCGCTGTCGCTCAGCCGGTCGCCGTCGGCCACGCGGTTGAGCAAGCGCTTTAATTCTCGTGCGGGCATGCTGTGTCTCTCACGCAGCCTTGCGGCGCTTCGGCGTGAAGCCCGCGAGCTGCAAGAAATTGGCAAGCAGGGCGTGGCCCTGCTCGGACGCGATGCTCTCAGGGTGGAACTGAACGCCATGCACCGGGTACGTTTTGTGCTGCAATCCCATGATCGTGCCGTCCGCCGTCTCGGCCGTGATTTCGAGACAATCGGGCAGCGTCGCGCGCTCGACGATGAGCGAGTGATAGCGCGTGATCTGGAACTTCGGCGGCAGGCCTTTGAAGATACCCTTGCCGGTGTTGGTGATCTCGGACAGCTTGCCGTGCATCGGCTGGGCGGCGCGGATCACTTTGCCGCCGTAGGTTTGTCCAATCGACTGGTGGCCAAGGCAGACGCCGAGCAGCGGGATCGTTGGGCCGGCTTTTTTGATCAGATCAAGACAGACACCGGCTTCGTTGGGAGTGCATGGACCCGGTGACAGCACGATCGCTGCCGGCTTTTTGGCCAGCACTTCTTCGGCTGTGATCTTGTCGTTGCGGATAACGAGGCTTTCCGCGCCAAGCTCGCCCAGATAGTGGACGAGATTGTAGGTAAAGCTGTCGTAGTTATCGATCAGGATCAGCATGGGCCAGCTCTTCGCGTCGTGCTCTATTAATCGCTGCGTCCCTAGTGCCGCCTAAAGGCCAGGGCGTCAAGCACGGTCCTTGGGCGTGATGAAAGCCTCAAGGTGTCCCGATTGAACTGTGAGATCTGCCCATGTGCCTATGGAAAAACGGAACAAAGCTAGGGCCGCTGTTGGAAACTTTTCGTCAAGCCGGGCCAGCTGCCCGGCGTCGCCGGTTATCGCCAGATGCGCTGCCAAGGCGTGCAGGCCCGGGTTGTGTCCGATGACCAGCACGGCGGATTGATCCGCGGGCAGGCGACGCAGACGCGCTAGGATGTCACTGGCGCCGGCGAGGTACAGCCGCTTTTCGAAATCGACCGCCGGCGGGCTCTTGGCAAACACCTGTTCGACCAGGGCCAAAGTCTCGCGCGTCCGCCGCGACGGTGAACACAGAATGACATCCGGCATAAACCTCAGCGAAGCCATCATCTGCGCGATCACAGGGGCCGCCTGCCGTCCACGGTCATTCAGCGGCCGGTCAAAATCGTCGAGGTTGTGATCGTCCCAGCTCGATTTGGCGTGGCGGAGGAGGGCGAGGGTCAGCATAGCAGCGATCATAGTCTTAGTGTTCGCGCTTCGGCACTATATATATCACTTGATAAAGTTCTGGCGTGCCACTGAACCAAGCGCAACAGACGGGTGTCCCGCACTCTGCATGGGGCGTCTGGCTCAGCCGTTTTCTGCACTATGAAAAGGTAACGATCACGATGGACGCCGTGCTGAGCCTGATCGCATGGATCTTCTCGACGGTGGCTGGCATTCTATTGTGGATCGCCAACCAGCTGCTGTGGATTGTGATCTGGCTTTTGCTGCCGCTGGCGATCGTCGCCTTTGTCGCCGTGCGGGTCGCTGAAAAAATGCTCGGGCAGGATTTGGTGCGTGCCTGGGTCAAAAGGCAATCGCTGAAATTCGGCGCCGGTGCTTGGACCAGGGCCCGCCGCTTGTTGTTTGCGCTTGGCGCGTTGCCCGTGCGCGTGCTGGCCTGGCTGATCGTTTATGCGATCTGGCACAGCCTCATCAGCCTGTTCTGGAATCCGCGCTGGCATCCCTGGCCGCGGGCCTGGGCCAAGCGCTGGAAGCCGCCGGCCGAGGTCGCGCGCGCTGGATCTGCAAAAGTCCGTTGACGCGTTGTCCAGCGCATGGCCGTTAGCCGAACGGCCCGCCGTTGCCGGACGCGCTGCCCTTGGTGTTCCTGGCTGCAAACCGCACGGCTTCTTCGGCGGCGCGGACGATGGCTTTGGCTTTATTGATGCACTCTTGCTGCTCGTTTTCGGCGATGCTGTCGTTTGTGATGCCAGCACCAGCCTGGACGTGCAGCATGCCGTCTTTCACGATCGCGGTGCGCAGCACGATGCAGGTATCCATCTCGCCGCCCGCCGAGAAATAACCAACGCATCCAGCGTAGGGCCCGCGCTTGGCCCGCTCGAGCTCGGCAATGATTTGCATTGAGCGCACTTTTGGAGCGCCTGAGACGGTGCCGGCTGG
>JANMOL010000632.1:0-2990 GCA_031369245.1 Hyphomicrobium sp.
CGGTGTTTGCCGTCGGCGACGAAAAACAATCGATCTATTCGTTTATGGGCGCGGCGCCCGAAAAATTCGCCGCCATGGGTCAGCGCTTTGCCGGCATGACGGCGCGCGCTGAAAAGCCGTGGCGGCGTGTGCCGCTCAATCTGTCGTTCCGCACCGTGCAGCCGCTGCTCGATGCCGTCGATAGCGTGTTCAAGGACCCGGCCCGCACGCCCGGCGTCACCTCACAGAGCGGGCCGATCGAGCACATCGCCAAACGCTTTGGCCAAGCCGGTTCGATTGAAATCTGGCCAACGGAAACATCGCCCGACGCCACCGCCGCCGACCCGTGGCAACCGCTGGCCGACACCGCCGAGCGCGCGCCCGCCAACCGGCTGGCTGAGCGCATCGCGGAAAAAATCGCGGGCTGGCTGGCGAACGGCGAGATGCTGGCATCGCAGGGACGGCCGGTCCGAGCCGGCGACATTCTGATTCTGGTTCGCAAGCGCCATCCGTTTGCAGTGCCGATGGTGGCAGCCCTCAAGGCCCGCAATATTCCCGTCGCCGGATCGGACCGCATCACGCTGACCGATCAAATCGCCGTCCAGGACCTGCTGTCGCTCGGTGATTTTCTGACCCTGCCCGAGGACGATCTGGCGCTGGCCAACGTGCTCAAAGGACCGCTGTTCAACGTCGATGACGATGATCTTCTGCACATCGCGACCGGCCGCAAGGGCACGATGTGGAAGGCGCTTCTGGCGCACGCCGATCAGGCAGCGAAATTCAAACCGGCGGCTGATACGCTGCGGCGCTGGCGCGCGAAGGCGGATTTCACCCCGCCGTTCGAGTTCTTCTCAACCCTGCTCGACCGCGATGGAGCCCGCAGCAAGCTGCTGCACCGCTTGGGACCCGAGGCAGCCGACGCCATCGACGAATTCCTCGATCTCGCTCTGACCTACGATGACGGCAACCCGCCCTCACTGACCGGCTTCCTCGCCAACCTGCGCGCAGCCAAGCGCGAAGTGAAGCGCGATATGGATTTGCAGCGCGATGAAGTGCGTGTCATGACCGTCCACGGCGCCAAGGGGCTGGAAGCGCCGATCGTCTTTCTGCCTGACACCTGCACCACCGCCACCGGCGATGGCGCGGGCACACGGCTGCTCGACATACAAAATACCACTGTGCCGGTGGGCGTGCCCGATCCGGTCATTTGGTCGATCAAGGGCGCGTCACGCTTGGGCCCCGTCCGCGATGCGATCTCGGCGCAGGAGGCCAGCGACCGCCGCGAACGCAACCGCTTGCTGTACGTCGCGATGACGCGCGCCCGCGACCGGATGATCATCGCGGGCTTCGAAAACAAAAAGGGCCGCGCACCGGGCTGCTGGTATGATTTGATCACCGATAGCCTGACACCGCACACGCCCCAGGTTGATCTTGGCGGCAGCGTTTTGGGCTGGCGCCTTGAAGCGCCGCAAACCGAAGCGCCCGAGCAAGACAAATCGGCACGTGCCGCCGCTGCGCCGTCGCAGACGCTGCCGGCATTCGCCACGCGCCGCGCAACAGCCGAGCCGCAGCTCTCCGTGCCGCTCGCGCCATCGCGGCTTGAGCCCTACGCGCCCGACGCTGAAGGCGAGCCGATTGTGCAGGCGACGCTGGATCCTGCCGTCAGTCATGACCGGCCATCACCCATCGCGCTGGCCGCAAACAATCGCTTCCTGCGCGGCACGATCACCCATGCGCTGCTTGAACATCTGCCGTCGATTGCCAGCAACACGCGCGCCAAAGCTGCAGCAGCGTTCGTCGACCGGCGCGGCGGCGCGTTGTCATCGAAAATCCGCGCCTCGATCGTGCGCGAGACCCTGGCCGTGCTGGATGCCCCGGACTTCGCCGCCCTGTTTGGAGCCGATAGCCGGGCGGAGATTGCGATCTCGGCCATCATTCCGCGGCCGCGCGGCGCGGGACCCGCGCTCAAGTTGTCGGGCCAAATCGATCGCCTTGCCGTCACCGCCGGCGAGGTCTTGATCGTCGATTACAAGACCAATCGCCCGCCGCCAGCCGACGTGGCCGGTGTCGCCCCGGCCTATCTCTATCAGCTGGCCGCCTACGCCCTGGCGTTGCAGGAGATTTATCCCGGAAAAACCGTCAAAGCCGCCCTGCTGTGGACCGATGGCCCGCGCCTGATGAGCATTCCCCGCGCGCTGCTCAGCGACTACATCCAGCGGCTCTGGGACCTGGATATGGCAGAACTGCACCCGCAACAGTGAACCATGTCCTTGACGGTGCATCCTTGACGCCAGCACACCCAATACCTAAGTCTCGGGTCCCTGTTGAACAGCTGGTATTTCTTACCGCCCAATGGGCGCCTGACCGCCCGCCTCAGGGCCCCGCTTTAGGAGAGACATTATGGCCAATGCAGTGACCGACAAGAGCTTCGATCAAGAAGTGTTGCAGGCCAGCGAGCCAGTGCTCGTCGACTTCCACGCCGTCTGGTGCGGCCCGTGCAAGGCCATGGCGCCCGCGCTCGATCAGATCGCGCAGGAAATGCACGGCAAGGTCAAGGTCGTGAAAGTTGATGTCGATGAGAACCCGGGCATCACTAGCACGTATGGCATCCGCGCCATGCCGACGCTGATCCTGTTCAAGGATGGCAAGGTTGCCGCCCAGCACACCGGTGCGATTGTGCAGAAGAAGAAGCTCGAAGACTGGATCAACGCCAGCGTCTCGGCTTAACCGTCACAGCCAAGCGCAAAAATTGCAAAGCCCCGCGTTCCGGCGCGGGGCTTTTTATTGGCTTACGCCCGCACGTCGTCGGCGTTTGGCACGACAACACCGAAGATATCGTGCAGCGCGGTCAGGCTGGCATCGTGCAGGGCCTTAGCTTCGACCACGCCGCCGGTCGGGTTCGGCAAGGACCGGGTCGCGGTCGCGCCGGCAACCACCGTCGCTTTGTAGCCGTGATTGAAAGCTGCCCGCGCCGTCGAGTTCACGCACACGTGCGTCATGAACCCCGCGAT
>JANMOL010000364.1:0-2968 GCA_031369245.1 Hyphomicrobium sp.
CCGTCGTGATCGTCATTGCGCTCGGCGGCATCTGGGCGCTGTCAAAAGCCAACGCGCTATGGCCGGGCTGGTCGCACGACCTCGCAGGCTTGGCGTCCGCGCTTTCGCATCGCGATTCAGCACCCGCCGATCCGAGCGCGACGGCGCAACCTGCCGCCGAACCACCAGCACTGGCCCAACAGCCAGCCGGCGTGCGCGACGTGGCCGACGCCCCAGGCGTGAGCGCGGGCACGCCCATGCCGGAAACGGCGGCCGTTGCGGCTCCCTCTGAGCCTGTTGAGACCGCTGAGCCTGACGAAACCGCCAACACGCCGCTTCCGCCACCGGTGATCGACCCGGCCGATCCCTATCAGAAGCGCGCTGCAGCCGTCGGGCTGCATCCCGATCTATCGCGAGCCTTGCTGAAGCGGATGAGCGATACCGATTACCGCAACGCTGGCATTGCCATCAAAACCGCCTTGGCGGATACCACCGGCACGGAGGCGTTCGTCTATCCACCAGAGCCAAAAGCCAAGCTCGCACGTTTCGAAGTTCACTTCGTGCCGGGCGCGGCCAGCACCTGCCGGCGCTACGTCGTGACGGTCACCAAGGACCGCTGGTCGACGACGGCGCGGCCGATGGAAAAGTGCGGCTTCAAGACGGCAGCGCGCAGCGCGGGCGGCACCAAGACGGAATGAGCGCAGCGCACGCTCGCCAGCCCCTCAGCGCCGCCCAAACAACCGCTCGATATCGGCGAGCTTGAGCGCGACATACGTCGGGCGGCCGTGGTTGCACTGGCCTGAGTACGGCGTCGCTTCCATGTCGCGCAGCAGGGCGTTCATTTCGTCCGGCGTCAGGCGGCGGCCCGAACGTACGCTGCCGTGACACGCCATGCGCGACGCCACCGCCTCAAGCCGGTCGCGCAACGATCGCGCGCTGCTGCCGGCCCGCAGTTCGGCTGCCAGATCTTTGACGAGACCGTCGATGTCGGGTTCGCCGAGCAGCGCTGGTGTTGCGCGCACCGCGACCGCGCCCTGGCCGAACGCTTCGAGCACCAGCCCGAGATCGGCCAGCTCGCCGGCCCGCTCGGCCAGCAGCTCGGCATCGTCGGCATCGAGACTGACGATCACTGGGATCAGCAAGCCCTGGCTCGCCACGCCGCCGTTGGCCAGCATGGCTTTGAGCCGCTCATAAACCAGCCGCTCGTGGGCTGCGTGCTGATCGACAATCACAAGCCCGTCGCGGGTCTGCGCCACGATGTAGTTCTCGTGCACCTGCGCACGCGCCGCGCCGAGGGGGCGATCGAGCAGCCCGTCGGGAGCCGCGGTGGCACTGGCGCGCGCGTCGGCACTCGGCGCAGCGAGCGCATCAAAGGGTGCCTGCATCGCCTCGGCAAACCCGTGCGCCAGCAACGGCCGCGCCGCCTGATGCGCGCTGGACGAATGCGGCAGCACGCCGGCAGCAAACGTCGCCATCGTCAACACCCCGCCGCGCGCCGACGCCCGATGCCCAGCCACCGCCAGCGCTTCACTCAACGCGCCGACAAGCAACGCCCTGACGCGGCCGGAATCGCGAAACCGGACTTCCGCCTTGGCCGGATGCACGTTGACGTCGACATCGCCGGGCGCGCACTCAACAAACAGCGCCAGCAGCGGCGAGCGCCCGCGCGGAATGAGATCGCCGTACGCCGCGCGCACTGCGCCGATCAGCAGCTTGTCTTTGACCGGCCGGCCATTGACGAACAAAAACTGCTGGCCAGCATCCTGCCGGTGCAGCGTCGGCAATCCGGCGAACCCAAAGACCCGCATCGGGCCGGTCGCACCGCTGGCGCCACCCTTGATCTCCAGCGCGTCATCCATGAAGTCGCGGCCCATGATCGCGCCGAGCCGCGTCAGCAATCCATCCGGCGTTGCGGTCGCGCGCGCAAACTGCGTGCCTTTGCGGTCGCCGGTTTGCAGGGCAAAGCCGGTTTCGGGATGGGCCATCGCCAAGCGCCGCACAATTTCGGTGACGGCCATCGTCTCCGCGCGCTCGGATTTCAGAAACTTCAAGCGCGCCGGCGTCGCCGAGAAAAGATCGCGCACTTCGACCACCGTGCCGCAGTTCAAGGCTGCCGGCTTGATGACGCCCTTCGCGCCGCGCTCGACCAGCAGGGAGTGCCCTTCGCGCGCCTCGCGTGTTTTGGTTTTGACTTCGAGCCAGGCGATTGACCCGATCGACGGCAAGGCTTCGCCGCGAAAGCCGAGGCTGCGAATATCAAACAGATCTTCTTCCGACAGTTTCGAAGTGGCGTGACGCTCGACCGAGAGCGCCAGGTCGCGCGCGTCCATGCCCTGGCCGTCATCCGTCACGCGGATCAGCGACAGCCCGCCGCTGGCGATCACAACCTCGATTTCGCGCGCCCCGGCATCGATCGCGTTCTCGACCAGTTCCTTGACGACACTCGCTGGACGCTCGATCACCTCGCCCGCGGCAATGCGGTTGACGGTTTCCGGCGATAGCTGGCGGATGGCCAAGGGGCTTGTCTCCCGGGGGCTTGTCTCCCGCAATGTCAAAGCGCGTTACGCGCCCTGGGCGAGGCGCTCTTTGGTCAGGATTTTCGCCAGTTCAACGGCTGGCTGATCGAACGGATCGACGCCCAGCAGGCTGCCGGCAAGAATCGTTTCGATCATAAAGTGCATCAGCAGTGCGCCGAGCGTCTTTTCGTCGAGTTTTGCAAGGTCGAATGTCCGCACCGGCCGCCCGGCGCGGGCCAGCGCTTCCGGCACGGCGTGGGCTTGGGCGGCGACGATATCGCCGACGGTCCGCCCGCCCAGCATCTGCGCACCCGCGATTGCGGCGAGTTGAGCGTCGATTTTCGGGCCCGCGCCGTCCGTTGCGACCCGCAGCACCGTCACATAGTGCTCGCGCGGGCCATCCATATAGAGCTGCAGCTGGCTATGCTGATCGAGCGGTCCGAGTGCTGCGATCGGGCTGGTGCCCTCGCCAC
>JANMOL010000377.1:0-7496 GCA_031369245.1 Hyphomicrobium sp.
GCCAGCGACGATTGCAAACGTGCGCGATAACCCGGCGATCCAGCCCGCACGTTTGCTGAGTGCACGCCGTTGCAGTTCCACTGCGGGAAGCCGCCGCCTGCTGCCGAACCTAGTATTTTAATGATCATCGAAATTTTTGGCGCTCCAGCAGCACTGTAAAGCCATGAGCGCTGGTTGAAAGCTGCCTGCCGGCGTCGCTTAAATGGCTGCGGCGGCCGATGAGGTCATCGACCGCCGCGCTAAAACCTCACGACATCCGCGAGGCCGGTGACATCAGTTAGATGATGTCGATTTCGGCTGGCAGGTAGCTCGTGACTTCAAGGCCAACTTCCTGCTCGCGGACTGCGGGCTTCGACCAGATCTTCATTATGTTTCCTCCAGAGAGATTTTCTGCCGTCCACTTTCGCTGGCCCTAAAGCCGGTCCACTGGCGCAGGCACCTTTTTAGTGCGTGCTTAATCTGCGGATCGGCAACTTCAAGTCAAGTCCGAACCGTGCTCGCTAACGTTAGATCACACGAGGCAGTTGGACGGCAAATCAAGCGGTTTCACGTCTGCGTGTGACGCAAGACCGTCGAGAAAATGACGTTACGGGATTGCTTGTTGGCAGCGGGGGAGCGGAAAAAACGTGGTGTCTTTTGATGGCTGTTTTCTTGGCCTTGGTCCGCGCGGCGGTTGCGAGATTTCAATTCTGAGGGCTGGCGGTATGCCGGGAAACGGAGGCAGGATTTAAGTAGTAGGTGGTGGTCGCCCCGAACGGACGAGAAGGGGGTATAAAATACCTCTTTCGTCATCAATATGAAATGTTATGCCCCTTAACGGAATATAAGCTTGTTTAACTTAGAAAAATATTCTACTGTCGAAGCTGCTCGTGTAGACTTTGAGCGACGACCGGACAACGGCCAATGCCAGGTTTTGGGCAGCGCTGGATGCCTGGCGCTCTATCCAGTCTCGAGAATGCGGTACTGGTCAAAATGTGGCCTTTCCCGAAGTTGCAACGCGAGCTACTGACCATGCCTTCGAGTTCAGCGCTGAAGCTGCTGCAGCGGCCGCAAGGAGACGCTAGGTGACGGTGACCCCATTGCTTCCCAAGAACGCACCGTTCTCGCCGGAAGAAATCGATCTACTCAACAAAGTTGTGGCGCGCACAACGCCGCAACAGCGCAGCTGGCTTGCCGGATTTTTTGCCGGTTTCGAGGCTGCCCAAGGCAGCGCAGCGCTACCGGCCGCCGCCGCCAAGCCGCGCGCGCCGTTGACCATTTTGTACGGCAGCGAGAGCGGCAATAGCGAGACGCTCGCGCTCAAGGCCAAAAAAATCGCTCAAAAGCACGGTCTCGACGCCAAAGTTTTCGACATGGCGGATGCTGATATGGCGTTGCTCGCGAAAGCGAAAAACATCGTCGTGTATGCCGCGACCTGGGGCGAGGGCGATCCGCCGGCCCGCGCTATCGACTTTTATGCAGCCCTCATGAGTGATGCCGCGCCGCGCCTCGACGGCGTGCGGTTTGCCGTGCTCTCGCTCGGCGACACCGCCTACGTGCATTTCTGTGCGGTCGGCAAAGCAATTGATGCGCGGCTCGAAGCGCTGGGCGGTATCCGCGCGGCCGACCGCATCGATCTCGATCTCGACTTTGCCAAGCAAGCCGCCGTGTGGACCGAGGGCGCGCTCGCGAAGCTCGCACCGCCCGAGGCCAGCGCGAGCGGCACAGTGGTGCATGTCGATTTCACTGGCGGGGGATATGAAGCCGAAGATGACGAGCCGCAATTCACGGCAGAGGCTCCGCTCGAGGCCGAAATTGCAACGTTGATCAATCTCAATGGCTCGGGGTCCGCACGCGAAACCTGGCACGTTGAAATCGCGACTGACGCAGCCGGGTTCAGCTACCTGCCGGGCGATGCCATTGGCGTATTGCCGGAAAATGATCCCGAATTAGCCGATCAGGTCCTGCGGGCGGTTGGGCTGCAAGCCGATGGCGCGCTGCTGCTCAAGGTTTTGACCGGCTACGACATCACCACGCTGTCGCGGGCTGCGGTTGAGAACTATGCCAAGCTGACGGGCCGCGCGGACGTCAAGAAACTGCTAGAAGGCGATGCCTACGCCAAGTTTTCGTTTGATCGCCAGCTTGTCGATGTGTTCGAGGCCTATCCTGAAAAGCTGACCGCTGAACAGCTTTTGAGCGTCCTGCGTCCGCTTCCGGGCCGGCTCTACTCCGTCGCATCGAGCTTGAAGGCGCATCCCGGTGAAGCGCACTTGCTGGTCGGTGCGGTCCGCTGGGCCTCGCACGGCAAAAAGCGTAAGGGCGTCGCTTCGACGTTCTTTGCCGACCGCCGCAAAGTTGGCGGGTCAGCGCGCGTCTACGTCAAGCCGAACCGTCACTTCCGGCTGCCGGAAGATGGCCACAAGCCGATCATCATGATCGGCGCGGGCACCGGCGTGGCGCCCTATCGCGCGTTCATTGAAGAGCGCGTCGAGCTGGCCGCGAAAGGCAAGAGCTGGCTATTCTTTGGCGAGCGCAACTTCACCAACGACTTCCTCTATCAGCTCGAATGGCAGGATCATCTCGCGGCTGGCGCTTTAAGCAAGATCGACACGGCGTTTTCGCGCGATCAGCCAGAAAAGATCTATGTCCAGCACCGGCTCTGGGAACGGCGCGCTGAGCTGCAGTCGTGGATCGCTGACGGAGCACACGTCTACGTCTGCGGCGACGAAAAGGGCATGGCCAAAGACGTCGATGCGACGCTGGTCAAGATCCTTGCGGAAGCAGCCAAAGGCGATGACGATGCGGGACGCGCCAAACTCAAAGAGTTGACCAAGGCCGGGCGCTATCAGCGCGATGTGTACTGAGCCTTGCCGCCTGACCTAACTTCGGATTGAGAGCCATGACCGACAAGCGCGCGAAGAACGAGATCATCAAAGAAAACAGCCACCAGCTGCGCGGCACGCTGGTCGAGGGCCTGCTCGACGTCGCGACCGGCAACATCGCCGAAGATGATCATCAGCTGATCAAGTTCCACGGCTCCTATATTCAGGACGACCGGGACGTGCGCGGTGAACGCGCCAAGAAAAAGCTTGAGAAGGCCTTCTCGTTCATGATCCGCCTGCGCATTCCGGGCGGGCTGATGACGCCGAAGCAGTGGATTGCGCTCGATGACATCGCCAGCACCTATGCCAATGGCACGCTGCGGCTGACGACACGCGAAACCTTCCAGTATCACGGCGTCATCAAGTCCAACCTCAAGCGCACGATGCAGGCAATCAATGCCGCCTGCCTGGATACGCTGGCAGCCTGCGGCGACGTCAATCGCAATGTGATGACGGCGGCCAATCCGCATCTCTCGGCAGCGCACAAGCAGGCCTATGACCTCGGCAAGGCGATAAGCGAACACCTGCTGCCGCAGACCGGCGCCTATCACGAGATCTGGCTCGACGGCGAAAAGGTCGAAGACAAATCGCGCAGCGCTGGCAAGGGCGAAGAGCCGATGTACGGCGTGCATTATCTGCCGCGCAAATTCAAAACCGTCATCGCCGTTCCGCCTGATAACGACGTCGATATTTTTGCCCACGATCTTGGCTACATCGCCATTCTCGATAAGGGCGAGCTGACCGGTTGGAACGTCACGATCGGCGGCGGCATGGGCATGACCCACGGCGATCTCAATACCTTCCCGCGCACCGCCGACATGCTTGGCTACTGCAAACCCGAGCAAGCCGTCGATATCGCTGAAAAGGTCCTGACCGTTCAACGCGATTGGGGCAATCGCGAAAGCCGTGCGCGCGCGCGTCTGAAGTACACGGTCGAGGATCGCGGGCTTGATGCATACAGGGCTGAAGTCGAAAAACGGCTCGGTTATAAACTTGGCAAGCCCAAGCCGTTCAAATTTTCAGGCACCGGCGATCCGCTCGGCTGGCGCCAGAGCCTGGACGGCAAGAAAGGCGAAGACAAGCCTTGGCATCTGACCGTGTTCATCGAGAACGGCCGCATCAAGGATCGCGCCGGTCATACGATGCGTTCAGCGTTCCGTGAAATCGCCGAGCTTGGTCTTTGCGAGTTTGTCACGACGTCGAACCAGAATGTTATCCTGTCCAACGTGACAGCAAAATTCAAAGCCAAGATTGAAGCGATTTTGAAGGCGCACGGCGTGCATCTTGATGTGTCGTCAAAGCTGCGGGCCAATTCCATGGCCTGCGTCGCGCTGCCGACGTGCGGCTTGGCGCTGGCTGAAAGCGAACGCTTTCTGCCGGAGCTGATCACGGCGCTCGAAGACGGTCTGGATAAGGCCGGGTTGCGCGATGATGACATCGTCATTCGCATGACGGGTTGCCCGAACGGATGCTCGCGGCCATATCTTGCCGAAATTGGTCTCGTTGGCCGCAATCCGGGACTCTACAACCTGTATCTCGGTGCGGCGTTTGATGGCTCAAGACTGTCGAAGCTTTACGCCCAGGACGCCGGCAAGGACAGGATCATCGCTCTGCTGGAGCCGATCTTCTTGGCGTATGCTCAGCAGCGCAAGGCGGGCGAGCGCTTTGGCGATTTCGTGATCCGTGCGGGCTACGTCAAGGCGACGACGGCCGGCAATCAGTTTCATGCCGACATCAAGTTGGCGTAGCGCGGCCAGTTCTGCTGGCCGCCTGCGCTTGAACCTGGGCCCGCACACGTTCGCGACGCTATATTTTTTTAGACAGCTGATGGGCCGCAAAGCACAGGATCACAGCGAGCGCGACCCGCAAGAACCAGTCGGGCAAGCGGCCAGTGAGGCGTGAGCCGATAGCGATGCCGGGCAGTGAGCCGGCCAGCAAAAGTCCGAGCAGCGCGAAATTGGTATTGCCCATGCTCATGTGGCCGAGCCCGGAGACCAGCGTCAGCGGCACGGCGTGAACGATGTCAGTGCCGATCAGCCGCCGGGTTTTCAGCGTTGGGTAGAGCATCGTCAGGACCACGACTCCGATCGCGCCAGCCCCAACCGACGTCAGCGTGACGACGGTGCCGAGCACGAACCCTAACAACAGCGTCGGCACATAGCGTACCGGCACGTCAGGCGGATCGTCGAGCTGCTGGCGCCCGCGCGTCATGTACGGATAGATCAGAATGGCCAGCGAACTGATCACCAGCGCGCCGACCAGCGCTGTTTTGATCAGGCGGGCCATGGCCTCGGTATCGAGATCAAAATGCTTAAGCAGTGTCAGCATGGCGATCGAGCCCGGCACACTGCCGGCCGCCAGCCAGCCGACCATCCGCCAGTTGACGTTGCCGAAATTATGGTGCGGCCAGGCCGCCGATGCTTTGGTGAGCGAGGCAAACAGCAAGTCGGTGCCGACCGCCAGCGTTGGCGGCACGCCGATCTGAGTGATCAAAAAGGGTGTCATCAGCGAGCCCGCGCCGACGCCCGTCATGCCGACCAGAAAACCGACGACAAAGCCGCCGGCCACGATCATTGGCCACAAGTCCAAGAGTGAGGCGTCAAACATGTGGCCCTGTCGGTCGGTGCAGGATTGCAGATGAGTAGGTGAGATCGCAGCCAGGCGCAATGCGCCGCGTCGCTAATGAAGTGCCTTTAGAATGGTTCTGAGGCTGAGCAACACAATCACGCTGCCGACGATGATCATCAGGGCCCGGTCGGGCAAGTGCTTAGTTGCGTAGGCCGCGAACGGCGCCGCGACGACGCCGCCAACGATCAGCCCCGCTATGATCGGCCAGAGTTCAAGGCCGATTGTGAGCATGAAGGTCGCTGAAATCGTCACCGTGACGAAGAACTCGGCCAGGTTCACCGAGCCAATGGCATAGCGCGGCGTCGTCCCGCTGCCGATCAGCGTCGTCGTCACGATCGGGCCCCAGCCGCCGCCGCCAATCGAGTCCATGAACCCGCCCACAAGGCCGAGAACGCCGACACGTTCAGGTGGCTCGCGATCGGCTTGGCTGGGCTTTAACGCCTTCCAGAGAATGTAAAGACCCATCAGCAACAGATATCCAGCGACGTACGGCTTGATCGCGTCGCCGTCGATGTTTGAGAGAACATAGGCGCCGATCGCGCCGCCAATGGCGCCCGGGATCGCCAACCGGCGCACGAGCTTGAAATCGACGTTGCCCAGCTTCCAGTGCGATGCACCGGAGGCCGCCGTCGTGAATGTTTCCGCTGCGTGCACGCAGGCGCTGGCGGTGGCGGGCGGTATGCCCATGCTCATAAGCACGGATGATGACGTGACCCCATAGGCCATGCCGATAGCGCCATCGATCATTTGCGCGACAAAGCCGACGGCAACGTAAAGTAACAAATCTTCCCACATGTCCGCGATCTCCCGTCGTCCGGCCACAGTCCGGCTATGCGCCGAACGTGCGTTCGTCTGTGTTTTGAAGACTTAGAGCCCCGGGTCCATGCCGTCATCGACCATCGGCGGCGGTTCAATCGCAACCGAGACGCCGGCTGCCCGAAGCAAAATCGCGGCTTCGTTGGCGCGGCGCATGAACTCCTCGCGGTCGGTCGCGCTAAGCGAGAGATCGCGACACAGCCCGTTGCCTAGCATCTCGCGCGTCAAAACGAAGTGGCCTTCGCCGGGCGCTTCGCTCTTGGCGGTGACCGCGGTGGCAACCCCGCCCGCAATCGACGCCCCGCTGATCGCGTCGACGATCATCAGCGTGCCGGTTTCGGAAATATCGGTGAACACGTCGATCGCGGCTGGGCGGCCGAGCGAGATTTTCGCAATCGCAATATCGTTGACATGGCAGTGCGAGGATGGCCTTGACGACATCGTTTCGAGATCGAGCAGCGCTTTGATCTCGAGGCTCGAAATCGGCACCAAATCGGTCACCGTCCGCAGCAGATAGCCCGCACGCGGCTCGAACGGCGTCTCTGACAGCCACACCAGCCGCGCTTCGACGGTTTGTGCTGCAACCGGACGCATGTCGGGCGACGACAGCACGGCGCCGCGCGACACGTCGATATCAATATCGAGCTGCAGGGCGATGGCTTGACCCGACGTCGCGCTTTTGAGATCGCCGTCCATGGTCGCGATGCGCATGACCTTGGCGCTGCGGCCGCTTAAGGCATCGGCGACGATATCGCCAACCTTGACGTCGCCGGAACTAATCGTTCCGGCAAGACCGCGGAAATCCTGACCGTCGCGCAGCACGGTTTGCACTGGCAAGCGGAACGCTCCGGCGGCGGCGGTGCCGCGGCTCGGCGCTTTTTCCAAGTGTTCCAGCAAATGCGGGCCGGTGAACCACGGCATGTTTTCAGATTGGCTCGAAACGTTGTCTCCGAACACGGCCGACAACGGAATAGCCGTCGCATCCCAAAACCCGAATTTCCAGCACAGCGTGCGGAAGTCGGCTTCGATCTTGCGATAGACGTCTTCCGACCAGCCAACGAGGTCCATCTTGTTAACGGCGAGGACAACGCGTTTGACGCCGACCAGATCGAGGATCGCGGCGTGGCGCTTGGTCTGCTTTTTTACGCCCGCCCGGGCATCGACCAGCAGGATTGCGACATCGGCGTGCGA
>JANMOL010000386.1:0-5294 GCA_031369245.1 Hyphomicrobium sp.
CCGATTGAAATCATCAAAGAGTTCGTGGGCTGGCGGCAGGTGCGCGACGCCGACAGCGCGACAGGCTGGGTGCTGCAATCATTCCTGTCGGGGCGGCGCACCGCGCTGGTCCAGCCGTGGGAACGCAAGCCCGATGCCCCATCGCCGATGGTCTCCGTGTTCGACAGCGACAGCACCAAGTCGAAAATCGTCGCCAATGTCGAAGCCGGCGTCATCGCCAATTTGCACGCCTGCGATGGCCGCTGGTGCCGCGTCACGATCGAGCAATTCAGCGGATACATCGAGCAGAACAAGCTGTGGGGCGTCTATCCGGGCGAAACGCTGAAGTAACAGCCGTATAACCGCACACGTCGCGGCCGCTGTTTAAATTTTCGCCAGCCGCACGACCACGTCGATGTGTGTGATCTTCATGCCGTCTGGCGGCTGCGGCACGCCCGAAACCTGGATCGTATCACCCGGGATATCCATCAGGCCGCCAAGGGGCTCAACCATGAAATGACTGTGGTTCGATGTGTTGGTGTCGAAGTAAGCCTTCGACCCATCGATCGCCAATTCCCGAACCAAGCCGGCCCGTTTGAACTGGTGCAAAGTGTTGTAGACCGTCGCCAGCGAGACATGCTCGCCAAGCGCCGCCACTTCTGCATGCAGCTGTTCGGCCGTGACATGCCGGTCATCGCCCCCAAACAGCAAACCGCCAAGCACCAGCCGCTGCCGCGTTGGACGCAACCCGGCTTCGCGCAACAGCGCGGGCACTGGCGTCTCGGGCCGCGAATGATTCGATTGCACTTTTGGGTTCGACATCTGCGGTCTTGCTAGCCAAATCAAAGAGCCTGAAGGCGCGGCCCCAGGTCCTCACCCGACCAAGTCATGGGTCGAGCGTTCTGGAGTTGTTTAGAACGACATCATAGCCGTTGTGAAGCATCGTCGCAACTCACGGCCAAGTTGTGGTTTTTTATTGGAATTTCGTGGTCCCCATGGTGCAAACGTGGGGCTTGTCTGCTTTCAGTGGCTGGATGGGTGTGTTAGGAGACCGCGCGGGCGCCGGTCCGGCCGCGCCAGACATCCTAGTCAGGCGTCAGCGTACCGCCTGGGACGACAAGAGGACAACAATGGCGGAACGGCGTTCAAGCTACGAATTTAACGACCTTTTGGCCTGCGGACGCGGCGAACTGTTCGGCAAGGGCAATGCCCAGCTGCCGCTGCCGCCCATGCTCATGTTCGATCGGATCGGGCAGATTTCCGATACCGGCGGGGCCCACGGCAAAGGCCTTGTCGTGGCCGAATTGAAGGTCGCGGGAAACGAGCGCCTCAACTGGTTTTTCGATTGCCACTTTCACGGCGATCCCGTTATGCCTGGCTGCCTGGGCCTGGATGCGCTCTGGCAACTAACCGGCTTCTTTCTTGGTTGGATGGGGCTGACGGGTCAGGGCCGCGCATCAGGTGTGGGTGACGTCAAATTTACGCGTGAAGTGACGCCTGACGTCAAACATCTGGAATACGTCATCGATATCAAGCGCGTCATCGCGCGCAAACTGAAACTTGCCGAAGCCGACGGCGTTCTGAAAGCTGACGGTGAAGTGATCTACACGGCCAAGGATTTGAGGGTGCTGCTGAAGTCGGGCGAATAGAAATCTGGCGCAGCGTGTCGAGCGCTGAGACCAGGCGACCGTCGTCGGCAGGCACGCCTGCGTCCAAAGGCAAAGCGAGAGGGTGATAAAGCGGATGCGGCGCGTTGTCGTCACAGGCATGGGCATTGTTTCCTCGATCGGGAACAACACTCAAGAAGTGCTTGCGTCCTTGCGTGAAGCGAAGTCGGGCACGTCGCACGCCGCCAAGTACGCTGAGCTCGGCTTCAAATGCCAAGTCCACGGCGAACCCAAGATTGATTGGGAAGCGATGGTACCGCGCAAGCCGAAGCGCTTCATGAACACCGGTGTTGGCTGGAACTGGATCGCGATGGATCAAGCTATCCGCGATGCGGGCCTTGAGGCCAGCGACGTCGTCAACGAGCGCTCGGGCATCATCATGGGCTCTGGCGGGCCGTCAACGCGCGCCATCGTTGAAGCCGCCGAAACCACCATTAAATCAGGCGGGCCCAAAAAAATCGGCCCGTTTGAAGTGCCCAAAGCGATGTGCTCTGGGCCGTCGGCAGCGCTGGCGACCGCCTTCCAGATCAAAGGCGTCAACTACTCAATCTCGTCGGCCTGCGCGACCAGCGCCCACTGCATCGGCAACGCCACCGAGCTGATCCAGTGGGGCAAGCAGGACATCATGTTTGCGGGTGGCTGCGAAGAGCTCGACTGGACATTGTCGAACCTGTTCGACGCCATGGGCGCGATGACCACGCGCTTCAACGCAACGCCTGAACGGGCGAGCCGCGCTTACGACAAGGATCGCGACGGGTTCGTCATCGCCGGCGGAGCAGGCGTTCTGGTTCTCGAAGAACTTGAGCACGCCAAGGCCCGCGGCGCGAAGATCTATGGCGAGGTCGCTGGCTACGGCGCCACCTCGGACGGCTACGATATGGTCGCCCCCTCGGGTGAAGGCGCCGCACGCTGCATGCAGCTTGCACTCAAGGGCCTGGACGGCAAGGGCCTGCCAAAGGTTGATTACATTAACCCGCATGGCACCGGCACGCCTGTCGGCGACGCCAAAGAGATCGATGCGATCCGCACCGTTTTCGGTACCAGCTCGCCCACAATCGCGGCGACCAAATCGTTGACCGGACATTCGCTTGGCGCCATCGGCGTGCAGGAAAGCATCTTCTCGCTGCTGATGATGAACAACGGCTTCATCTGCGAAAGCGCCCACATCGACGAGATCGATCCGGCCTTCGCCGACATGCCGATTGCACGCGCGCGCATCGACAACGCGGCGCTTAACTGTGTCATGTCGAACAGCTTCGGCTTCGGCGGCACCAACGCCACTCTCGTGTTTCGGCGGCATGACGGTTAACTAAGGCGGCTGGCCCAGTTTTTGCGGCCGGTCTGTGTATTCGCGTAACGGCAGACGGGTCCTGCGTATGAGACTATATAAGCCGGGGGCCGGCTGGTTTGACATTCACGGACGTTCTTTTGGCGACAGTACGAGGCTCCCAATGACTGACTTCGACATCACAAAGCCGGGTCCGCTGATGGCGGGCAAGCGCGGCCTCGTGATGGGTGTCGCCAACGACCGCTCGATCGCCTGGGGTATCGCCCGCGCGCTGGCAGGACAGGGCGCCGAGCTGGCATTCACCTATCAAGGTGGAGCCTTTGGCCGCCGCGCCCTTCCACTGGCCCAGTCGCTTGGCTCGAAAATCATCGAAGAATGCAACGTTCTGGACATTGACAGTGTCGATAGCGTCTTTGCCAAGATCAAACAGCAATGGGGCCATCTTGATTTCGTGGTCCACGCGCTTGCCTATTCCGACCCCAAGGAGCTTGGCGGCCGCTACGCCGACACGACGCGCGAAAACTTCATCAACTCGATGGTCATCTCGTGCTTCTCGTTCACCGAAATTGCCAAACGTGCAGCCGAGCTGATGCCGAACGGCGGCTCGTTGATCACATTATCCTACGGTGGCGCAACCCGCTGGGTACCATCATATAACGTCATGGGTGTCGCCAAGGCGGCGCTTGAAGCCTCGGTACGCTATCTCGCAGCCGACCTCGGACCGCAGGGCATTCGCGTCAACGCGCTTTCGGCTGGCCCGATGCGGACGCTGTCGGGTGCTGGCGTTTCGGATGCCCGCGTGATCTTCAATTTCCAGCGCGAGAACTCGCCTTTGCAGCGTACCCCGACGCTTGATGATGTCGGCGGGTCGGCGCTCTATCTGCTGTCGCCAATGTCGGGCGCCGTCACGGGTGAAGTCCACTTCGTCGACTGCGGTTATAACACGGTGTCCATGCCGAACTTGCAAAGCCTCAAGCAAATCGACACCGAGATCAAGTCCTCGGGCCGCTCACCGTCCGAAGCGGCGGAATAACCGGCCGCATCGTGGAACCCAATAGGGAAAAGCGCGTTCTCTCCGCGCAATAAAAAACTGGAGAGATCAATTGAACAATTCCATCCGATCGATGGGCGTTGCTGCAACGCTCGCGCTTTTCGCCGCACTGCCGGCTTCAGCCTCGCCGACATCGCCAAACAGCGGCTTGCAATCCAGCGCCGCTCAGCCAAGCCCAGTTCAATCCATTCACTGGACAGGCTATCGCCACAACCACCGCATGCATCGCGGCGGCCGCTGGGGACACAATCGCTGCTGGCGCTCGTGCTACATGGCCGGCCCCGTGCGGGTCTGTAAGCGCAAATGCCGCTGACATGCTGACATCGATACGTCATTGCGCTGTTACGCGCCCATCTGATCAACCCTAAGCGGCGCACCCTCACGTGCCGCTTAGGGGCAATTTTGCTTTGGTACCTTGACGGACTGTAGCGTGGCATCCGACACACTGGACTATGATCGGTGTTTTTGATTCAGGCCTTGGCGGTTTGACAGTGCTGCGCCAGCTCACGCAGCGCTTTTGGCACGCCGATTTTGTCTATCTGGCCGACCACGCGCATGTGCCGTACGGCAACCGCCCGTCAGATGACATCGTCGAACTGACGCGCTCGTCCGTCGAAGACCTGTTTCAGCGCGGCTGCAAACTGGCTCTGCTCGGCTGCAACACCGCGACGGCCGTGGCCCTTCGGCGGCTGCAACAGCATTGGCTGCCAGGCAGCCGCTGGGCCGGCACGCACAACGTGCTCGGCATCGTCGCGCCAACGGTCGAAGCCGCCACCCAGACGCCATGGGCGGCGACGTCGCCGCAATATCCCCAAAAGTACAACACCGACACGATCGCGGTGTTCGGCACGATGCGGACCATAACCTCGGGCGTGTTTCCGGAAGAAATCCGCAAGCGTTGCCCCAAGGTCACCGTCGTGCAGCAGATCTGCTCCGAACTTGCAGGCGCGATCGAGGATAAGTGGCCAGAAGCAGAGCTCGAACGTCTCGTCATCGACGGTGTCGCGGGCCTGATGCAGCAAACGGCCAACGTGCCGCCGCACCGCGCTATTCTCGGCTGCACCCACTTTCCGCTGGTCGAGCACTTGTTCCGCCGTCACCTGCCGCCGTTCACACGAATTCTCTCGCAGCCTGAAGTCGTCGCCGACAGTTTCGAGGATTACCTGGCCCGGCGGCCGCACTACCTCGCCAACATCGAAGGCGGACGGCTAGAATTATTGACAACAGGCGACCCGGGCGAAGTCAGTTCCAAAGCCCGCGTCTTTTGGCCTGACGTCGCGGCCTTCGCCAAAGCTTAAGGCTCGCCGCC
>JANMOL010000408.1:0-5566 GCA_031369245.1 Hyphomicrobium sp.
GCGGCTGATCCGGGCAAACAAGCAGAAACCACCGTTGCGGAACTGATGCCGCCCAAATTAAAGCCGCCGATCATTGAATTGGCGCCGTCCGCGGGCGCGCCAAATGCTGCCAGCTCCGGTCGTATCAAGCCAGCAATACCGTTTTCGACGGCGCGGCTAAAACTGCCGCTTCCGGCCCAAGGGCGTCGCGTGCTGGCATTTGGCGAGCGCACGCAATATGGCGGCCAATCCAAGGGCATGGTGATCGCAACCCGCGGCGGCGCCCAAGTGACCGCCCCCTGTGACGGCTGGATTGTTTATGCAGGCGAGTTTCGCAGCTATGGTCAACTCTTGATCATCAATGGCGGCGACGGCTATCATATCCTTCTCGCAGGCATGTCGCAGATTGACGTCCAGCCTGGCCAATTCGTGCTCGCGGCAGAACCCGTTGGCACAATGAGCGGTACGCCGAAAACATCGCCTTCACCGGCGCAAACCAATGCCCCCGTTCTTTACGTAGAGTTTCGTAAAGATGGACGGCCCATCGATCCCGATCCCTGGTGGGTCGCAGGTCAGGAGAAGGTACAAGGATAATGCGCAAAACAGATTACGCGTTCTGGACGTTCCTGATGATGACAGGATTGGCCGGCGCCACGACGATGCTGAACGTCACCAAAACGTATTCCGCAACACCATCTCCAAATTCCGAGCTGTACCGTCAGCTCGATCTGTTCGGCGATGTGTTAGAGCGCGTGCGCTCTGACTACGTCGAAAAGCCCGACGATACCGCTCTCATTGAGAGCGCCATCAACGGCATGCTGGCATCGCTCGATCCGCACTCTTCATACATGAGCCCGAAAAACTTTCGCGACATGCAGGTGCAGACCCGCGGCGAGTTCGGCGGCCTAGGCATCGAAGTAACGATGGAGAATGGCGTCATCAAAGTCGTCTCGCCGATCGACGATACGCCGGCGGCGAAAGCCGGCCTGCTCGCCAACGATCTCATCACGGCTCTCGACAACGAACAAATCTCAGGGTTGACGCTCGAGCAAGCGGTCGAGAAAATGCGCGGCCCGGTCAACACCCCGATCACCCTGACCATTGTGCGTAAGGGGCGCGATGACGCGTTCGATGTGAAGGTGACGCGCGACGTCATTCGCATCAATGCTGTCAAATCACGTGCCGAAGGTGACGTCGCCTACATCAAGGTCTCGACCTTCAACGAACAAACGCACGCCAACGTCGTCAAGTCGATCGAAGCGCTGAACAAGCAGATTGGTCCAGAGTTGAAGGGCTACATCATCGATTTGCGCAACAACCCGGGCGGTCTGCTCGATCAAGCCATTGCCGTCTCCGATGACTTCCTGGAGCGCGGCGCCATCGTCTTGACCAAGGGCCGCAACAACGAAGAAACCCAGCGTGCCAACGCCCGCCCTGGCGACCTCACCGACGGCAAGAAGATTGCCATCCTGATCAACGGCGGTTCGGCCTCGGCCTCGGAAATCGTCGCAGGCGCATTGCAGGACCATAAGCGCGCCACCGTCATCGGCACGCGGTCATTCGGCAAAGGCTCGGTTCAGACCATCATCCCGCTCGGCGCCAACGGAGCAATCCGCTTGACGACGGCACGCTACTACACGCCGTCGAACCGCTCGATCCAAGCCAAGGGCATCGATCCCGATATCATGATCGAAGAGGAAGTTCCCGACGACATCAAGGCCAAGCTCGGGGTTGAAAAGCCGCGCGGTGAAGCCAGCTTGCGCGGCCATCTCGCAAACCCGAACGACGCTGATAAAGCCAAGGACGCGGCCAAGGACGGCGAAAAGCCGAAGGAAGCCGACAAGGCAAAAGAAAAAGAAGAAACCTCGGGTTCGGCATCCTACGTCGCCAAAGAGCCCGAGAAGGATACGCAGCTTCAGTACGCGCTCTCGTTCCTGCGCGGTACGGCGAAGGAACCGCCTGCTGCCAGCACCGCAACACCGCCAGCAGCCGGTGCAACGTCGCCAACGGCCGACGGTGAAATCGAAAAGAAGACGTCGCCGAACTAACGTCATCCGACTGCGGTTAAAAATAGAGAGTTTGAGACGGGCGCTGCGGCGCCCGTTTTCTTTTTGAACGCTGCGTCGTAAGCACGGCTGCTCGACTCAAACGTTTCGATGGGACCCGTTTCGCCGATGATGAAACCTGCGCACCCAACTCCCGCCGATGCCAGCTCGCTCCCGTACCGGCCGTGCGTCGGTCAGATGGTCATCAACCGCGACGGCCTAGTGTGGATCGGCTGCCGCGCCGATGCGAAAAACGAAGCCGAAGGGCGCGGCGCATGGTGGCAAATGCCGCAAGGCGGCATTGATGACAACGAAGACCCGCAAGCCGCAGCGGTACGCGAACTTTTCGAGGAAACCGGCATGCGCTCGGTCGCGCTGATGGCCGAATTGCCGGACTGGCTGACCTACGACCTGCCGCCCGATCTGATCGGCAAAGCCTGGGGCGGGCGCTATCGCGGCCAAAAACAGAAGTGGTTTGCCTACCGCTTCCTGGGTCCCGACAGCGAAATCAGCATCGTGCCGCCGCCCGGACTGGAGGCCGAATTCGTCGCTTGGCGATGGGCGCCCGTCAACGAACTGCTCGACCTGATCGTGCCGTTCAAGCGCGAGGTCTACCGCGCGCTGCTGAGCGAATTGTCCAGCCTAGCCCGGCCGATCGCCGGCTGAGCACGTGACCATCACCGGCGGCCGGGAAGCCAATTTTTGCGCGCCTCAGCGGCCGCGCACCTGTCCACCCGCCTGAACAATGGGTCCACACCCGGTCGATTGTCTGTGTGACACCCTAATCTCATCCAATTGCTGTGTTTTTCTGTAATCGTCGCGAATCACCCGTTTAAGTTATGCTCAGGTTATCCACAGGCTTCGAGTGCAGACATGAAACATGTCGCCAACATTGCAGATGGCCTCTCCGGCGCTCTCCCCATCCGGGCCTGCGTGGGCATCATGCTGCTCAACGCCGAGGGCTTGGTTTGGGTCGGACGCCGCCGCCCAAAGTGGGCTGGCGATCATTCTGCTCATATTTGGCAAATGCCCCAGGGCGGGATCGAAAAATTCGAGCCGCCGAGGATCGCCGCCCTGCGCGAACTGCGCGAGGAAACGGGCGTCACGAAGGTCGAGGTTCTGGCCGAACATCCAGCCTGGCTATCCTACGAGTTGCCCGCAGAATTACTCGGCGTGGCGCTCAAGGGGCGCTATCGCGGCCAGCGCCAAAAGTGGTTCGCGATGCGCTTTTTAGGCGACGACAGCGACATCGACATCGGCCCGAAAGACGGCATCAAGTCTGAATTCGAGACGTGGCGGTGGGCGCCGCTCGCAATCGTGCCAAAGCTGATCGCGCCGTTCAAACGGCACGTCTACGAGCAGGTTGCCGGCTCGTTCGGTCATCTCGCAGTGGCGTGAACGCGCGTCCTCAATCAGCACAAAAGTGCTCCAAGTCTTCTTGCCGTTTCCAATTGAGATGCGGGCCCTGTCGGCACCAGACTAAAAAAGGCCGGAGGTCAATCCGGCCTTTGCAATTGCGATAGCGGTTGAAGAGGAAATTACGCCGCTTTGCCGCCGAGCCGCTTCAGTTCGGCAACAAGCGTCTCGGCGAAAGCCCTAGCGTCATCATCTTTAGCAGCAGCCAATTCCGCTTCTGCCGTCCTGAGTTCGTCCGCGATGATCGCCGGCGTCATTTCGTCAAGATCATAGGCCTTTTGCGCCAACACCGTCAGCCGTGACGGATCGACTTCGGCAAAACCGCTCTTGACGAACAAGCGCTTCTTGCCGCCGCCAGCCGTCACGTCGAGCACGCCGGGACGCAGCGTTGAGATCACCGGCGCGTGGCCCGCCAGCACGGCGAAATCGCCATCGGCGCCGGACACCACGACCTGATCGGCATCAACCGAAAGCAGGATCCGCTCCGGTGAGACGAGTTCGAATTTGAATGTGCCTGCCATCTTGTGCCGTCCTTAAACCGTTTCGTCCTCATCGCCTTCAGCGCCGGCCTTGGCCCGCACGTCCTCCGGCGTCTGCAGCTTTCTGCCGCAGAATGGGCAGAAGAACATCGGATGATCGACCAGACCCGGCTCATCCTCTTCGAGATCGACGAGACCCACCGTCATGTAAATCACGCCGTCCGGCCCAACCGTGATCAGCGGCTCGAAGTCGCCGCCGTCGAGAGCTTCTTTGAGCTCTTCACAGCAACTGCCAAACGTGGCCGGGGCGTCCACCATTGTCGTGTCTCCTGGACGCCGGTTCCGGTGTCCACTGTTGCGTTATGCCGCTTCCGCGAGCTTCTCGGCTTTGGCAATGGCTTCCTCGATCGTGCCGACCATGTAGAACGCCGGTTCTGGCAGATGATCGTAATCGCCGTCGCACAGACCCTTGAAGCCCTTGATCGTATCCGCCAGCGCCACCTGCTTACCCGGCGAGCCGGTAAAGACTTCAGCGACCGAGAACGGCTGCGACATGAAGCGCTCGATCTTGCGGGCACGCGCCACCGTCACCTTGTCGTCTTCCGACAGCTCGTCCATGCCGAGAATGGCGATGATGTCCTGCAAGCTCTTATACTTCTGCAGGATCGACTGGACGCGGCGGGCAATTGCGTAGTGCTCTTCTCCAACGATGCGCGGGTCAAGCATGCGCGAGGTGCTGTCGAGCGGGTCAACAGCCGGGTAAATGCCCTTTTCAGCAATCGAGCGCGACAGTGTCGTCGTTGCATCCAAATGTGCAAACGAGGTTGCGGGCGCAGGATCTGTCAAATCGTCGGCTGGCACGTAGATCGCCTGCACCGAGGTGATCGAGCCCTTCTGCGTGGTGGTGATGCGTTCCTGCAGCGCGCCCATGTCGGTCGCGAGCGTCGGCTGATATCCGACCGCCGAAGGAATACGGCCAAGCAGCGCCGACACTTCCGAACCGGCCTGCGTGAAGCGGAAGATGTTGTCGACGAAGAACAACACGTCCTGACCCTTGTCGCGGAAGTCTTCAGCAATGGTGATGCCAGCGAGAGCCACGCGCATGCGTGCGCCCGGCGGCTCATTCATCTGGCCGTAAACAAGCGCGCACTTCGAGCCCTTGGTGGAGCCGTTGTTCTTTTTTGGATCGATGTTGACGTTCGATTCGATCATCTCGTGATAGAGGTCGTTGCCTTCGCGCGTGCGTTCACCGACGCCGGCAAACACCGAGTAGCCGCCATGCACTTTGGCGATGTTGTTGATCAGTTCCATGATGAGAACGGTCTTGCCGACACCGGCGCCGCCGAACAGGCCGATCTTCCCGCCCTTGGCGTAGGGCGCCAGCAGATCGACGACTTTGATGCCCGTGACGAGGATCTGCGCTTCTGACGCCTGATCGGCAAAGCTCGGTGATGGCTGGTGGATGGCCCGCACACCCGGCGTCTTGATCGGACCGGCTTCATCGACCGGCTCGCCGATGACGTTCATGATGCGGCCGAGCGTTTCTTCGCCGACCGGCACTGTAATCGGCGAACCCGTGTCGGTGACGTCCTGGCCGCGAACCAGACCTTCAGTCGAGTCCATCGCGATCGTGCGGACGGTGTTTTC
>JANMOL010000410.1:0-1646 GCA_031369245.1 Hyphomicrobium sp.
GTGGTCAACGCGGCGCGTGGTCCGACAACGACCTCGTTGCGGCTGGCATCGAGGCGCACAACAAACAACGGTTCGGCGGCCGGTATCTTGAGGCCGCGGCGCTGGCCGACGGTGTAGTGGATGATGCCCTCGTGCTGGCCGAGCACGCGGCCATCGATGTGGACAATGTTGCCGGTGTTGAGCGCGCCGGGCTTTAAGCGCTCGATGACGTCGGTATAGCGGCCGGTCGGCACGAAGCAGATGTCCTGGCTGTCAGCTTTTTCAGCAATCGGCAAATCATAGCGCCGCGCCAGCTCGCGCACCTCGGCCTTGCGCAGGCCACCGAGCGGGAAGCGCAGGCCCTGCAGCTGGGCCTTGGTGATGCCAAACAGAAAGTAACTTTGGTCGCGCTCGGTATCGGCGGCGCGGGCTAAGCGCGGGCCATCTGGTCCATCGATGCGCTGGACGTAGTGGCCCGTTACAAGTTCGACCGCGCCAAGGTCCTTGGCGGTATCGAGCAAATCGCGGAACTTGATTTCGTTGTTGCAGGTGACGCACGGGATCGGGGTTTCGCCCGCGACGTAGCTGGCAGCAAAACTGTCGATGACCTTGGCGGCGAAGCGCTCTTCATAGTCGAGCACGTAGTGCGGGATGCCGATGGCGTCAGCAACCCGGCGTGCATCATGGATATCTTGGCCCGCGCAGCAGCTGCCTTTGCGGCCGGTTGCAGAGCCGTGATCGTAAAGCTGGAGCGTGATGCCGATGACGTCGTGACCGGCTTCTTTCATCATGGCGGCGGCGACCGAGCTATCAACCCCGCCAGACATGGCGACGACGACGCGCGATTGTGCGGCGTTTCGAAGGTCAGCGGAGGTCTTCAGGTCCGTCATCGGTGCTTGGCCAGCCCGGCACGGCCGGTTGTTCAGGGTTGTTGTGCAAATCGCACTGCAACATCAAAGCTGCACGCAGTATAATAATCCATATTGGATCAGAAGGTTAGGTCAATATTTGAACACTCCACGACGAACTGCGCCGCCGGTTTGGAAGTAAGTATTCGAATAACTACGCCGCAAGCAAGGCGGCGAAGTGCGCCGGCCCTTAACGTGGCCCGGTTTTCGCTAGGGGCAGGGTAGGGTTACCCCGGCGCTCCAATCCGGGATGATCTGCAAGACAGTAGCAAGCTCCAGCGCCATTGGTCGCACTATTAGCACACCCATTTATGCCATGTTTACTCAATGGGTTAGGCCTAATTTAATCGCAACCAGTTATAACAAGCCCTGGGTCAGAGAGTGTGTATTGAGTATCATGACCGAACAACAGATGAGAGCGCGCGGGCGCTATGTGATCGGACCCGATGGGTCTCCGCTTACAGTTGCCGATCTTCCCCCGCGGGATACAAAGCGCTGGGTTATCCGCCGCAAAGCGGAAGTCGTGGCAGCCGTTCGCGGCGGCCTGCTGAGTATGGAAGAGGCCTGTGAGCGCTACACGCTGACGGTCGATGAATTCCTGTCCTGGCAACGCTCCATCGACAAGCACGGCTTGCCGGGCCTCAGAGCTACGCGCGTTCAGGACTACCGCGACTGAGTTAACGGTTTGCGGCGGTTTTTGTGCAATTAATTACTTTTGAAAGCGCGGTGCAGCGTTACGCGCCGCCTTTTCTGTTTGCC
>JANMOL010000446.1:0-20534 GCA_031369245.1 Hyphomicrobium sp.
CGACGGCGCTCGCCTATCAAGTCGGCAGCTTCGTCTCGGGCCCCGAAAGCTTGCTCGACGCCGCCATGGAGGCAGCCGGGTTCCACAATCTGGCACGCGATCGCAAACTAGGAGCGGGCGGCCGGCTGCCGCTCGAGCAACTGGTTGCGACCCCGCCAGATTTACTGGTGCTCGCCAACGCGCCGGATGATTTTCAAACGGTGCTGGCCGATAACTTGCGCCACCCGGCGCTCGCAGACCTGATGACGCGGCGGCCGCATGTCCATCTCCCGATGCCGTACTGGATGTGCGCCACGCCCAAGATCGCCGAAGCCGTTGAGATCCTGGCAGCGATGAAGTCAACGAGCCTCGCACAGTCGGGACGTGCTCCGTGACCGGTCTCAGGCTCTCGCGACCGCCAGCGGTCGTTGTGACAACGGCCGTTGTAGCGCTGGTCGCGTTCGCGCTGTCGCTTGCGATTGGCCCTGACGGATTTGGATTGCCGAAGGACGAGGCCGCAGCGCGGCTGGTGTTCAACGAGATCCGTGTGCCGCGTGCGCTGCTCGGATTTCTGGTCGGGGCGGCGCTCGGGCTGTCCGGTGCGGTGCTGCAGGGCTACCTCCGCAATGCACTGGCGGAGCCGGGGCTGCTCGGCATATCGGGGGGTGCGGCCCTTGGGGCGGTGATCGCGATCCATACCGGCATCGCCGGACGAATGGCGCTGTCACTACCGCTGGCCGGACTGGCTGGAGCAGCGGTCGCCTCGATCGCCATCGCGGCACTCGCTGGGACCGGCAGTTCGGCGACCACATTGGTGCTCGCTGGCGTTGCGATCTCGAGCGTTGCCGGCGCGCTGACGTCGCTGGCCCTCAATCTTTCGCCCAACCCGTTTGCCTCGACCGAGATCATGTTCTGGTTGATGGGATCGCTCACCGATCGCAGCCTCGCGCACGTCTGGCTGGCCGCCCCGTTGATCCTGGTCGGGCTTGCCATGCTTTTGACCACTGGCCGCGATCTCGAAGCCCTCAGCCTCGGGGAAGATGCGGCGCAAAATCTTGGGGTCGATCCCGCCGGGCTGCGCTTCAAGGTCATCGCTGGCACCGCCCTGGCTGTCGGGGCCGCGACGGCCGTCTCAGGGGCCATCAGCTTCATCGGGCTGATCATTCCGCATCTGCTTCGGCCATGGGTTGCCGAAAGCCCGGGCCGGTTGCTGGTGCCGAGCCTGTTCGGCGGCGCGGCCCTCGTCTTGATGTCGGATGTCGCGCTGCGGCTGTTCTCGCCGCAAGGCGATTTGCGTCTCGGTGTTCTCAGTGCACTGCTCGGCGCGCCGTTCTTTTTGCGGCTCGTCCTGCAAAAACGCGGAGATCTCGCGCGATGAGCCTGGCTGCTGAAAAGGTATCGGTCACGCTCGCTGGCAAGCCGGTCTTGTCGGACTTCGATTTAACTGTTGCGCCCGGCGAGCTGGTCGCCGTGATCGGCCCCAATGGCGCGGGCAAATCAACCGCGTTACGAGTCATTACCGGCCTGCTCGCGCCGGACAGCGGCCGCGTCGTGCTCGACGGCACGTCACCGCACGATCTGCCACGGCGCGAATTAGCGCGTCAGGTCGCCTACATCCCGCAGGACCGCACCGTTCATTGGTCGCTTGCGGTCAATCGAGTCGTCGCGCTTGGCCGCTTGCCGCATCGCAGTTTTGCAGCCGCCGAGAATGATTCCGACCGGACTGCGATCGAAAATGCTATGCAACGCATGGACATCATGCATCTCGCGCAGCGGCCGATTGCCACGCTATCGGGCGGCGAGCGGGCGCGCGCACTCGTCGCACGGGCGCTGTCACAAGACGCACAATATTTGATCGCAGATGAACCCACCGCAGGGCTCGATCCGGCACACACCCTTCAGTTGTTTGATGAATTCACGCGGCTGGCGCGTGACGGGCGGGCCGTTATCACAGCGCTCCACGACCTTTCGCTGGCAGCGCGGTATGCAACGAGGATCGTGCTGATGAAAGACGGCCGCTGCCTCGCAAGTGGCCGGGCAGATGAGGTTTTGAGCACACAGAATCTGTCGGCAGCATTTGGAATCACGGCGGCTGTTGCTCAGGTGCAAGGTATCCCTGTGGTCGTTCCGTTGTCCCCCCTGCCATAAGATCGCGACGCGGGTTATGCGTGGTAAGGATCGTTGTCCGAGGCCAGTTGGACACGAGACCAAGGAGCATGGGGATTGCGGAAAAAATTACAAATCAATCTCGCCCTTCAAGGCGGCGGCGCGCATGGCGCTTTTACCTGGGGCGTGCTCGACCGTTTACTCGAAGATGACCGGTTGTCGTTCGGGTGGATCAGCGCCACCAGCGCCGGCGCCGTCAACGCCGTCGGGCTTGCAGCAGGACTGGCCGAGGGTTCGCGCGAAAAAGCCCGCGAAAAACTGTTCAAGATCTGGCAGTCGGTTCACAAAGCCGGTGTTCCAGACTTAACGCGCCTCAATCCGTTCCTGAACGGATTTTCAGGCCAGACGTCGCTGGCGCAGGTCGCCAGCATGTGGTCGCCCTACGAGCTCAATCCGCTTGGCTTTGACCCGCTGCGCCGCCTGATCAGCGATCATGTCGATTTCGATTTGATACGGGCCAAGTCGCCGGTCGAGCTGCTGATTGCCGCGACCAACATCGCGACCGGGCGTGCCCGCTTGTTCCGCCGCCATGAGCTGACGGTCGACGCGGTCTTGGCGTCGGCGTGTCTACCAACGATGCACCACGCCGTCGAAATTGGCGGGGCTGCCTATTGGGACGGCGCATTCTCAGCCAACCCGGATCTCGTGAACTTGGCAACCGAGAGCCCGGTCTCCGACACGCTGCTGGTGACCGTCTCGCCACGTGTCAACGAGCAGCTTCCTAAGACAGCACGTGATATTTCCTACCATGCCAACTGGCTGACGTTTAACGCGCCGCTCATGCGCGACATCGAAATGATTACAGCCGTACGCGAGTCGACGGGCAGTTTGATGCCGAGAGGCCGGTTCGCAACGCTGTGCAAACATCGCTTTCATCTGATTGACGGCGGTCCGGTCACAGGCGCCCTGTCTCCGGAGACAACCTTCAAGCTCGACTGGAATGTGATGACCTACCTGCATGGTGCTGGCCGGTCGCATGCTGACGCTTGGCTTCACGCCAATCGCGCGCTGGCCGGGCGAAAAGAAACGATTGATCTGGCCAAGCACTTCATCCCTGAATTTGAAGCGGTCGGCAGCGGCGCTGTTGCTGGCGCCGATCCGTTCGAACCGATGAAGCAGGCGGCCGGTGGCAAGCGGACGCGCTAGCGGGTGCCGCCAGATGGAGTTGTCAGTGACCGTTTCGCGCCGTGTGCTGATCATAATGGGCGGCGCTGCGGCCGCGGTTGGCGTGAGTGGAGCCAAGCAATCGCACGCCGAGACCGCCGGCCTGATTGCAGCGGCCAGTGATTTAAAATTCGCCTTGCCCGAGCTCGCCCGCCAGTTCGAAACTGAAACGGGCCATGCACTCACGCTGACGTTTGGCTCGTCGGGTGTGCTGGCGACCCAGATTGCGAAGGGCGCGCCGTTTGAGCTGTTTTTTTCAGCCGACGAAGAGCTGGCACAGGGTCTTGTCGATCAGGGCCTGACGCGGGACGCGGGCGCGCTCTATGGCCTCGGCCGCTTGTCGTTATATGTGCCTGAGACATCGGCGGTCAAAGCGGATGCAGGGCTCGAAGGCGTCAAGGCGGCCTTGGCTGAGCGCAAGATTTGGAAGTTTGCAATCGCCAATCCCGCCCACGCGCCCTATGGCCGGGCCGCCCGCGAGGCGTTGCAAAAAGTTGGCCTGTGGGCGGCGATAACACCCCTGCTGGTGCTCGGTGAGAGCGCGACCCAGACGCTGCAATTCGCGACCGACGGCGGGGCTGATGCGGCGCTCGTGCCAGCCCCCCTGGTCGAGGCCCCGGGGTTCGCAGCCAAGGGCCGGCACGTCCGACTGGCTGACGCACTGAGCGCGCCGTTGCGCCAGCGCATGGTTCTGACGAAATTAGCGGGCCCGTCGGCGATCGGCTTTGCGGCGTTCATCACGTCTGATAACGGCCGGGCGATTCTGGCGAAATACGGCTTTTCATTGCCGGATCGTCCGTGATCTAACCGCGTCATGGATTGGCCGGCTCTTAAACTTTCGCTCAGCCTAGCGTTTTGGACCAGCGTCCTTCTGGTGCCGCTGGCGGTCATCGCGGGCCGCTGGCTTGCCTATAGTCACGCCCGCGGCAAAAGCCTGCTCGAAGCGCTGGTGCTGATGCCGCTGGTCTTGCCGCCAACCGTGCTCGGATTTTATTTGCTGGCAGCATTTGCTCCCTCGAGTTCGCTGGGGCGCGCCGTCGCGCTGGTGTTGGGCGAGCCGCTGGTGTTCTCGTTTTCAGGCATCCTTGTGGCATCGTTGATCGCCAACATCCCGTTCGCCGTGCAGCCGGTGGCGCGCGCCTTTGAAGCGATACCTGAGAATGTCCGGGAGGCCGGCTATGTCAGCGGGCTGTCGCGCGCCGAAACATTCCGCATGATCGAACTGCCGCTGGCGTGGCCCGGCGTCGTCACCGCCCTGGCGCTGGTGTTCGCACACACACTGGGTGAGTTTGGCGCGGTGCTCATGATGGGCGGCAATATTCCGGGCGAGACGCGCACGCTGTCAATTGCGATTTATGACAGCATGCAGGGCTTCAAATATTCCGATGCAGCCGTAATGTCGGCGGTGATGGTGACGATTGCCGCACTCGCCATCGCCGCCATTTTGTTCGCAAGCCGCCGCCATGCGGCGCTCGGCATGGAGCGCCGTTTGTGACGGATACGCCAGGCTCACCAGCGCGGCCTGGACTGTTGCGCGTTAAGCTCGCGCAGAAAACGGCTGTGCCGCTCGATGCCGCTTTTGATGTTGCGCCGGGCGAGGTCGTGGCGCTGCTCGGAGCGTCGGGCAGTGGCAAGACCACGATGCTCAAAGCGATCGCAGGCCTGGTGACGCCGCAACTCGGCCGGGTGTCGCTTGGAGACGACGTCTGGTTTGACAGCGCCAAGGCCATCAACCGGCGGCCTGAGGCGCGCCGCGTGGGGTTTGTGTTCCAGGACTACGCGCTGTTCCCGCACCTCAGCGTGCGCAACAATGTGGCCATCGCCATGCGCCATGTCGCGGCGGTGGAACGCGCTGAACGGGCGGACGGACTGTTGCGGCAAGTTGGGATCGAACCCCTGGGGGATCGTTTTCCGCGTCAATTGTCGGGCGGTGAGCGCCAGCGCGTGGCCTTGGCCCGGGCGCTGGCGCGTGAGCCAAACGTCTTGCTGCTGGATGAACCGTTCTCAGCCGTCGATCGCCCGGCGCGCGAGCGCCTCAAGCGCGAAATCCAGGCGGTTGCCGCGAACATCGGCGTGCCGGTTATTCTGGTGACGCACGACATTGATGAAGCCGTGGCGCTGGCCCGCCGCTTGGTCATTATCGACCGCGGAACAATGATCGCTCACGGGCTGGCGGCGGAGTTGATGGCCGCCCCTCAGGGTTCGCGTGTGTCGGACATCATCGGCACAAACCCGTTGCCGCTCGCAACCACCTGAACCGCGTGCTGGAGCGGATCGCTGCCGATCCACTCCAGCCCGCAGATGACAGTCTTACTTCCACGTCAACTGTGCGCCGATACGTCCGCCGACGTCGCCGCCTTCGGTGGCGCCGATCGAGCCAGCCAAGCCGAAGCGTTCGCCGTTGCCAAACACATTCTGACTGAGAATGCCGATGGCTGACACGCCCCAGGCGCTGTGTCCTTCGAAGTTACCCCAGTTTCCGCGGATGCCGACGATGCTGTCCCCGGATAAGACCGGATCTGCCAACGCCATCGCCAGCGCCACGCCGTCGAGCGCCAAGTCAGCTTTCTGTTCAGCACCAGTGATGCGCTGATCAAAGCCGTTGATCTTGTTCAGCGCTTCCTGGCTTTGCGCCTCGGCATTGCCAATGCGTTGATCAAAACCGCCAACAGTCGTGTTGAGGCTCGCGATCTGCTGGGTGTGCGTATCAGAGGTCGTCTTCAGAGTGCCGATCTGGGTTGAGTGGTTGTTAATCTGGGTCGAGTGGTTGTTGATCTGCGTGGTGTGAGAATTGCTGGTGTTAGTCAGGTTGGTGATTTGCGTGCCGTGCTGGGTGGTCCGGCTTTTCAAGTCCGTGATGTCGGTCGTGTTGTTGGTTGTCTGACCCTCAACCGTCGTCACGCGATTGCCGAGATTGGTGATGTTGGTCGTGTTGGTGGAGGTCTGGCCTTCGAGCGTGGTGGTGCGGCCCTCGAGGCTTGTGATGCGCGTGCCGTGACTATTGACCGTGGTCTGCAAAGCCCCGCCATCGCCAGCCAGATTGCCATTGGCATCGGTTGTCACGACCTGCAACGGACCGGACTGCGCAGCTCGGCTTGTGGCCGTCGGAATGCCCGCCGCGCGAACCGTCGTGCTCGATGTCCCGAGCGCGATCTCGTTGGCTTTGGTGGTGGTTGCTCCGGCCCCGAGGGCTGTTGCGCCAGCATGCAGCGCCTGCGCGTTGCTGCCTAACGCGCACGCGCCGGTTGCCGTAGCACTGGCTCCGCTGCCGAGCGCGCAGCTGTCGGTGCCGCTGGCGCTGGCGTTGGTTCCAAGCGCAACGCCATTTTGACCGGCCGCGATAGCGCCTGAGCCAATCGCAAAGCTGTTAGTGCCCGTCGACAAAAACAGCTCGATTGGATCGCGCGCTGCCAGGTTGCCGCTGGCGTCGGAGGTGACGGCCAAGCGGCTGCCGGCGGTTTGCGCCCCTTTACTGGCGGCGGTCGCGATGCCGGTCATGGTGTAGGTGTTGGTGCCCAGCCCGAACACCTGCTGGTTGTCGCGCGTGGTGGCCACGCCTTGGCCGAACGCGGCGGCATTGGCATGTGTCGCGGACGCGCCTTCGCCAACCGCGGTCGCGCCGTTGCCCGTTGCGGAAGAGAACTCGCCGAGTGCTGTTGAGTTCGTGCCGCTGGCAACCGCGTCCTTGCCATAAGCGGCCGAATTCAAGCCGGTCGCCTGCGCATTGCTGCCGACGGCGGTTGAGCCGGTCGCCTTGGCGCCGGCGCCGATGGCGACAGCGCCAACCGATGCTGCCTCCGCGCCAAGACCAATGGCGGTGGCGTTGGTCTGCGAGGCCGTGGCACCTTGCCCCAGTGCGGTGGAGCCTGCGGCCGAGGCGGTTGCACCTTGACCAAAGGCCGAGGCGTTCGCCGCCGTCGCTGACGCGTCCGTGCCGGTGGCCGTCGTATTCAAGCCGGTGGCTTTCGTCTGGTCGCCGATCGCGGTCGCTCCGATGCCGCTGGCAATACCGCCAGCGCCGTAGGCCGACGTTCGCTCGGCGGTTGCCTGAGAATTAGCCCCTGTTGCGGTTGAGTTCTCGCCTGATGCCTGGGCGTTGATGCCGACCGCCGTTGCAAATCCTCCCGACGCGTACGACACGACGCCGATGGCCGTCGAACTTGCTCCTTCCGCAACCGCACCGCGCCCAACCGAGGTTGAGTTATCGCCGAACGCTTTGGCCGAGCTGCCGATGGCGGTGGCGTTGATCGCCGTCGCGTTGGCCGACTTACCGACCGCTGTCGCATCGATGTTTGAGCTGATGGCGTTGTTGCCGACGGCGGTCGCGTTGTCCTTGTTGGCGAGCGCAGAGCCGCCAACGGCCGTCGTGTTGGGGGCTGTGGCTTTGCTGTATCCGCCGATCGCGGCAGCGTCGTTGCCATTGGATTGCGAATAGGCACCAATCGCGCTGGCATTGACGCCGTCCGCTTTGGCAAAGTTACCGACCGAGATTGAGTACTGTCCAATTGACGTGGTCTGGTTGCCGAATGCCGTTGAGTTGGAGCCTGTCGCTGCAGCCCCCGTTCCGCAGGCGATTGCTTGCGATCCCGCCGTCGCGCCGCCGAAGCTGCCGCCGTACTGCTGGCAAATGAACTGGGCGGATGCCGTATCGCTGGCAGCCGTCATGAACACGGCCAGCGCTGCAGCGCTGGCAGCGGAGTGCAGCGCGGACCGGCTTTGGTGTTGGAGCGCGTGGGCCCGGGCACTGAGAGAGAGTACGCCGATCGAGTAGGCGCTCCGCGAGAGCCCGGCATCGTCCGGGGTTTCGCTAGGCGTCGTGGCGGACCGCGCCACAGCGGCAGGGCTTGCCTCCGGCAATAGAACACATGACACGGCAAGGCTTTCCGTCCGCCCGGCGGGCGGCAGCTTCAGGGTACGCATTTACAAAACTCCTGATGCGCAACCGAGGCCGGGGCGGACGGTACGTGTAGGTCCAGCTTTAAGACGGTTGCGGGGTTCCTGTCCGCACGCTGGCATTACACGTTTAAATTGTAAAATAGTTATTAACCCTATTGCAAGTTGTTTTTGAGGCACAACGACGCTGATTCGCTGGCTCAGCAAAATCTAGCCAACCAGACGGGCGTAGCCCTGCTCGATCGTGTCATCGAGCAAAGCCTTATAGTCCTTATAGAAACGGCTGCTGGCGGTGATCTCGCCAAGGCCAGCCGGCTCAAAAGCCTCACGCCGGGCGTAAACAATCGGCGTCGCGACCGGCACGAACATGGCGCGCTGTTTGTTCAAGGTGGTGATCAATCCGCGCATTTCGCCTGCTCGGTCCAGTTGTGACACGACGATCATGCGCATCGCGCCTTTGGTCAGCGAGACGAGGTGGATGAACATCGAGGACGCCGGAATGTAGAGCCGTCCGCGGTGCGAGTAGGGCGCGTCTGGGCGATCGCGCTCTTGGAATAAGAGGCTTGGCCATTCCGGGTCCCAGGTGATGTCGGTCCGATAAGCGACGATCGCGTCGGGTACTGAAAACGCCCGGCGGATGGTGACATAGCTGCCGATGTAGTGATCAACCGCCGCGCGCGAATAGGCCCCCATATAGACCGGTGCGATGTTGCCGCCTTCGCCCTTGAGTTCCATCGGACCATTCGAGATGGCGACGGTTTCGCCGTGCCAGGCATCGCGCAGTCCGTGGAAGTCGAGCCCGAGCACCATGCAGACATCAAACAGGGTTTGATCGCGCACCGAGCGGCCGCCGAGCAGGTTCTGGATGGTTTTTTCGTGGCAGTCGCTGGCGTCAGCCAGTTCGGCTTGCGTGAGCTTTTTCTCGACCAGCGCAGTCTTGATGAGATCGAGCGCATCCTCGCGCGAGGTCACGGGGGCGGGCGGCGTGCTCGGCTTTTTCATCGGCGGGGTATTCCAAGGGGCTAGCCAGGTCGGACGATCAGATATTCCGGAAAATACCGGTTTTTATCGTCGCCTAGCAAACGGTATTCGCGGTTAAGACCGCCATGCGCGGGATTGCGTGTCCGTGATGCCGGCTAGCCTGAACATTCCACACCAAGGCGCGCACCTTGGCGACGCGGCGATCATGGCTGCGCGAACCAGGAGAGACGGATATGGCATGCCTGAAACAACGTTTGACAGCACTCGGCATGGTTGGTGCCCTCAGTACGACGATGAGTGCGTTGATGGTGGCTGCAACGCCAGCCGCCGCGCAATCGTTCGACTGCAGCGGGGCTGCACTTTCGAGCGAGAAGACGATCTGCGCCAACGACCGGCTCGGTGCGCTCGATGAGCGAATGGAACGGCTGTACGCGTCACTCATGCAATCATTCGATCGCAATGCACAGCGCGCAGGACTGAGGGCGTACCAGATGCGGTTTCTGGCCGCGCGTGATCGCTGCGGCCGCGATGTCAGCTGCATCAAAGGCGCCTACCTCGATCAGATCGAAGTGCTCTCGGCACGCCTGCGCTTTGCCGAGAACAGGTGGGATCGCTAGACGGCGGCCTCAACGGCCGTCGGACCTACTGCCCCAGCACTTCGAGCCGGACCGGCGTGATGCCAACGCCGGTCATGCCGACGGCTTCAGCAGCGCCTTCCGACAGGTCGATGATGCGGCCGGGTTTATAGGGCCCGCGGTCGTTGATGCGGACGACGACGCTGGTGCCGGTATCGACACGGGTGACGCGCACACGGGTGCCAAATGGCAAGGTCTTGTGAGCAGCAGTCAGCGCGCGTTTGTCGAACCGCTCGCCGGTCGCGGTCATCTGGTCCTGCCAATAATAGGACGCTTCGCCGGACAGAGCGTGGGGCTTGCCTGTAATGCGCGGCCCGGGCAGCAGCGCCTGCAGCTCAGCGCGCGCGATTGAGCCCGTTGTGATGCGCGACGACGCGATGGCGGCGACGGTTGCCGTCCACGCGCGATCACGAGCGGCAACAGCGGCGGCGTCTTTAATGACGGTGGTGTGCCAAGTACCAACAGCTGCAGCCGGTGGCTCGTTCAATTGAAATAGGGACGAAAATGTTTGCGCGCTGGCTGGTGACGTTGCTGTCGATGCCAGCAGCCAGCTCATCGCGAGCACGCTGAATTGCACTGCTGTCGTATGCCGCACGCCGCCACGCCCCCGCGTCAAATCCCCAAACGTCCGGCTACGGTGATTCGGCGGCCAAAAAAAGTACGGGCGGCGAAAGGACATCTTCCACCGCCCGTATGTCTGATAAAACCGAGGTTGAGCCTCAGCCCTTGCCGAGCACCGCGACCGACACCGGGACGACGCCCGAGCCCTGCATATTGATCGAGTAGGCAGCGGCGCGTGACAGATCGATCACGCGACCGGCAATATAGGGGCCGCGATCGTTGATCGTGACGACAACCGACTGGCCGTTGTTGCGATTGGTGACCCGCACCTTCGTGCCGAACGGCAGCGTCTTGTGGGCAGCCGTCATAGCATTCGGGTTAAACCAGCCGCCCGAAGCAACGCGCTGGGGCTGCCAATAGTAGGAGGCCTTGCCGCTGTAAGCGCCGCCCGAGTTGCTGGCGCTGTACGACTTCTTGGCTTTCTTGGCCGGCTTGTCGTTAGACGGTTCATAGGCCGCCGTCGCAACAGCCTTCTTCGACTTCTGACTGCTGACTTTCGACTTTGATGCTTTAGCTGCTGCCGGCGAGCCGCACACGTAGGCTGGGCCGTCGCAAGACCACGTTGCATTCGCCGGGGCCGCGCCCGTCAGCATCATTGCACCCGCGAGGGCGATATAACCGATGATCGTACGCATCGTTCACTCCTTCGTTGTCATGGCAGCGGCAGTGCTAGCGGGTCGAATGAGCGAGATCCCCCGCCCGGGCCAAAAACAGCGGCCGCGGGACAACCGCCCTTGAGGGCGGCACGTGAATTCTAAGGTTGAGAGATTTTGCCCGTGAGACCGTGGACCCGTAACCGAACTCCAGAACTTAAGTTCACTCTGCCGCCAAGGATTGTGGGATAACCCCCGTCCTGGTGGCCGGACAGGACCACCCTGATTAAGCATCGTCAACCCAGGCTTCTGAGCTCAATTTAACCACATTTCGTAACGGGCCGAAAAGCATGTGTTATTTGGACTTCATCTATAGGTTGCGCGACGGCAGGTCGCAGTTTTGGAGGCCCTGCAGTGGCGGTTCCGGCAGCTGTCGGGGCAGCGTTTTGCAGCTCACACGCTGCAGCGCAGCAATTGGCAATGGGACATTGCGATTGTTTGTGCCCGGGGCAGGGCCGTGACGGCTGCCGATCCTGTGGTTTCGGGTGCGCCCGGCGAAGGCATTGCTCAGCCTCCGGCCTTTGGCGAAGCACTGCGCGTGTGGGGCAAGATCGGTCTGTTGTCGTTTGGCGGTCCGGCCGGCCAAATCGCGTTGATGCACCGCGTTCTGGTTGACGAAAAAAAGTGGATCGACGAGCGCAGCTATCTGCTGGCGCTCAACTTCTGCACGCTGCTGCCGGGCCCCGAGGCGATGCAACTCGCAACCTATGCCGGCTGGCGCCTGCATGGCGTCAAAGGCGGCTTAACGGCGGGCCTGCTGTTCGTTCTGCCGGGCGCGTTGCTGATCCTGCTGCTGTCAGGCTTTTATGCGTCGTTCGGATCGGTGCCAGCGGTGACGGCGGTGTTTACCGGCATCAAGGCGGCGGTGCTGGCGGTCGTCATCGAAGCCCTGCTGCGCATTTCAAAAAAGTCGCTCAAAGACCGGACGGAGTGGGCGCTCGCCGCGCTGTCGTTCGCCGCGATTTTCTTTTTCAAAGTGCCGTTTCCGGTCATCGTGCTGGCGGCCGCGATCTTTGGGTATCTGCGCGGCACGAACGCCATGGCTCAACCCATCACCACAGCCGTCAGCCCGGTGCCGCTGTCGGCCACACTCTCGACCATCGGGCTATGGCTCGCGATTTGGATTGTGCCGCTGCTGGCAGTCGGCCTGGCCTTTGGGGCCGATCATGTGCTGGCCAAGCTGGCATTGTTCTTCTCAAAGCTGGCCGTCGTGACGTTCGGCGGAGCCTACGCGGTGCTGGCGTACATGGCGCAGGACGCGGTCCAGACTTACGGCTGGCTTCAACCCGGCGAAATGCTTGATGGGCTCGGTCTGGCCGAAACCACGCCAGGCCCGCTGATCCTGGTCACCGAGTTTGTCGGCTTTCTCGCGGCCTACCGCCAAGGCGGCGGTGTGCCGCTGGCGATGGGCGCACTCGGGGCGCTGGTCACGCTGTGGGCAACGTTCGCGCCGTGTTTTCTCTATATTTTTGCCGGCGCTCCCTACATCGACCAACTCAAAAACGCCCCGCGCCTCAAATCGGCGCTTTCGGCGATTACCGCAGCCGTCGTCGGCGTCGTGCTCAATCTGTCGGTCTGGTTCGCGCTGCATGTGCTGTTTCGCGATGTCGGCGACGTGCAATGGGGGCCGCTTCATGTGACCGTGCCGAATGCTGCCAGCCTCGACGGTACGGCCGCAACGCTGGCCGCGCTGGCAGCGGTCATGCTGTTTTACTGGCACTTTGGCATTGTCAGCGTGCTTGCCGCGTGCGGGCTGAGCGCTCTGGCCGCGTCGTATTTTTTGTAAGGTTACAACCAGCCCTTGCGGCGGAAGTACACGAACGGGATCAGGGCCGAGACGAACATCAGACCCAAAGCAATCGGGTAGCCGTAAGGCCACTCCAGCTCCGGCATATGCCGGAAGTTCATGCCGTAGACCGACGCAACCAGCGTCGGCGGCATCAGCATCACCGCCATCACCGAGAACAGTTTGATGATCTGGTTCTGCTCGGTCGAGATCATGCCGAGCGTGGCATCGAGCAAAAAGCTCGTTCGGAGAGAAACCGCAGGCTTTCCATCAACGACGTGATGTCGTGATTGGCAGCTTCGATGCGTTTGAGAACGCGCGGATCGTCCTTGCGTTCGCGCACCGCGTTGGCGGCATACAACAGCAGCCGGTGGATCGACATGGCGCTTTCCTGGGCTCGCGCCGTCACGTCGCCTTCTTTGCCGATGGTTTTCAACAAGACATCGAGACGGCGTGTGCGCGAGGGCTGTTCCGCGCCTTTCTGACCAAAGACCTGCGGCGCCATGCGCTCGACTTCGTCCTGCACACGCTCGATCAAATCAGCTTCGCGCTGGATCAGCATCTCGACGATTCCGATCATGACGGATGCGCCGTTGGAACAACCGTTGTCGCCTTTCTGCGCGCGCGCAATGTACAGCGGAAAGGCTCTGGGTTCGGCGTAGCGCACGGTTACAAGGCGCTTGCCTGCGAGAATGAAGGTGATGACCGACGTCATCGGCACGCCAAGCTCGCTGTTGTGCAACACAATGGCCGTCATGTAGACCGCGCCATTTTCGGTGTAGAACCGGTTCGAGGCCTCGATCTCGCGCATTTCGGAGCGGGTCGGCACTTCGATCCCGAGCGCCTTTTCGACGATCTTGTCTTCGTCTTCGGTCGGCGTCAGCAAATCGATCCACACACTCTGGTCACCGATAACCGTGTCGCCGGCACGAGGCTCCAGGCGCCCGGCGGCCGCATCGTAAACTGTGATCATAGATGCGACCCCCGCGTGAAACGTCGATGCCCGTCTGAGCGTAACGATGAGGTCGTTACTACTCCAACGCCGGGCGGTCTGCCCAGGCCCGTTTCCGCAAAAAGTCCCAATAAGACATTTTGGGTCTGTAGCGGACCCCGGCGCGGGCAGGCTACACTTGGCCATCACGCAGCGCATCGCGATGTCTCGAATGCACACGACAAGGAGATGACAATGTCAGGCACGATGAGATCGACCGTTGGCGCGATTGCCGCTGCTGCCGGGCTGTGGACCGCACCGGCGCACGCGGCCATTGACTGCAAAAACGGCTTTCAGCGCGTTCAAGGCTCGTATTTGGCGACACCCTATTGTCAGGACGCGCTGCTGGCGGTGGTCGCCCGCCAATATGGAATGAAAGCATCGGCTGCTGCCATTCGTGAGAATCCCAACTACAAGCGCACGGTCTGCCGGCTGGTGGGACGCGATATCCGCGTGCACGAGACGTGCATTTTGGTCGAGCCCAGTCGCGGCCGCGGATTATAGCGGATTGCGTCTATGGGTCCGGCGCGCAGCGCCGATGAGGGGCCCGGCGCGCAGCGCCGATGAAAGGCTTGGTCGAATGACGGGTTGCACGGCGGAACTGATGGCGCGCTGGGGCCGGCCGGGTGCGGTGATGTTTGAAGACCGTTTCGGGGGCCCCGTCGTCATTTTGCAATCGGCCCGGGGTCGCGCCGTGGTGGCACTTCAGGGCGCCCAAGTCTTGTCGTGGGTGCCCGGCGGCCAGGGTGAGAGCGAGGGCCAAAGCGAGCGCCAAAGCGGAGGCCAAGGCGAGAACCAGAGCGATGTTTTTTGGCTATCGCCGGTCGCGCGGCTCGGAACGGGTAAAGCGGTGCGCGGCGGCGTGCCGATCTGCTGGCCGTGGTTTGGCCCGCACCCGCACGGCGGCGCGGCGCCAGCGCATGGCTTCGTTCGGACCGCGCTATGGACGGTGCAATCTGCGTCCGTCGTTGACCATGACGCCAGCACTCACGAGGTCCAGATGAGCCTCACGATCGACGCGCCAGGCGCGGCGTTCGCGCCCTGGCCGCACGCCGCGTCCATCGTGCTTGAAATCACGCTCGGGCAATCGCTCACGCTGGCGTTGTCGACCAAGAATACCGGCGCTGAACCGTTCGTCTTGACGCAAGCCCTGCACAGTTATTTTTCAGTTGGCGACATCGCGCGCACGGCGCTGACCGGCTTGGATGGGCGGCGCTATATCGACCAGCTCCAGCCGTCGTCGCGGCCGGTGCAACGCGGATCTCTCGCGATCGCCGCCGAGGTCGACCGGATCTATCAGGACAGCCCCGATGCTGTGGCGATCGCCGACGAAGCGCGCGGCCGCAGAATTGAGATTTCTAAGACCGGGAGTTTGTCGACCGTGGTGTGGAATCCATGGCTCGAAAAGTCGGCGCGTCTTGGCGACGCCGGTGCTGACGGTTACCGCCGCTTCGTGTGCGTTGAGACGGCCAATGCTGGAGACGACGCGGTGACGCTCGCACCAGGCGCGCGTCACCAGCTTATTGCGAAATTCGCGGTCCACCAGCTTTGATGATGGACAGCATGGCGACGTTAGCCGAGGTCAGGCGTGACTTCACTGATGTCCTTGGCGCGGCGGACCGAACCATCGAACTGCGCGCCTTCGGCAATCGCCAGCGTCTGCTTGACGATGTCGCCATCGACCCGTGACGTGGCGTTGAGGATGACGGCCGAGCCTTTGAGTGCGCCGCGCACTTCGCCTTGCACGGAGATGATGCGCGCCGTGATCGTTCCAGTGACGCTACCGGTTTCGCCAACTGTCACGCTCTCACCGTGAACATCGCCTTGGATGTGCCCGGCAATCAGCAACGAGCCTTTGGTCTTCAGCACCAGCTGCTGGCCGGAAATCGTAATGTCTTGTCCAAGCACGGATGTGGGCGTGTCCGGCAATCGCATCGGCTGTGGTTGCGACTGCGCGAACGGTGGTGGTGATTTGATCGGCTGAAGGGATGGTGCCGCGGAAGAGCGGATTGGCTCGGGCCCACGTGGATCCGGCGTTGCAACGCGATTGAACATAACTAAACCCCCAAAAACTCTAACTGTGCTTTTTCTGCCCCGCGGCTGACAGGAAACCAACCCTCTGTGGGAACATTATGTCCGAGGTGTCACACGGGCGCTACTGCGTTTGTGACAGTCGGCGCGATTATTCCGGCTGCAGCAGCTTGGGTTCGGGTGGCAGCACACGCGGATCGAGCAGAATACCGGCCAATTGCCACTGCCGCCCGGCGGAATCGTACGTGTACACAACGTCGTATACGAGCCGCTGCTCTGGCATTTCAAAATATCCAAGGATGCGCAACAGCCCGTTGCGGTCGAGCGTTGGCGGGCGGGTGGTCAGTGGCATCATGGTTTTGACGGCCGAGAGATCAAGTCCCAAGGCTCTGAGTTTGGTAAATTGAGCTGCGAGTTCGCTGCTGGTCGTGCGCGACTTGAACTGCGGGTTGCCCATCTCGCGCAGCGCGTTGTAGTCGCCGGTTTTGTTGCCGCTATCGACGGCCAGCACGGTAGCACGGATTAAATCCATAAAGACGCTGGCATCGGTGACGGGCGGGCCGTCCTCGGCGCGCCCCGGCCCGCTGAAAACCAGCAGCCCGGCCAAAGCGAGCCACCTCAGACCATTAAAAACGTGTGCGGACATCGCGGACCTCGACCAGTGGCAGGTTACGTCGATGGGATTGTTGCGGTCTTGGCCACTGTGATGCCTTTACGATCGCGCCGCTAGGCGGATTTGAGGGCCGGTTGCCGTCAGCCCCGCAAATTCATAAAACGCGCGGCAACGGTCCCGGAAAAAGTCTAGAAAATTGCGCGATCCTGCGGCCTTGCGCCAGCTTTGGTGCTAAAAGTTCGATTGAGAATCATTTTCTTTGGAGGTTTTTTTGATGCGGGCAAGTCTCACAGCGGCCGTTTTGGCCCTCGCAGCTGTGGCAACCTCTCTGCCGGCTCAGGCGGAAACGCCGGGCTGCCCGAAACCCAATGCGCTGGGCGTCGGCCGCACTGTTGAAATCGATACCAAGGGCGGTCCTGGCTTTGGCTTTGAGCATTACAAGGCGATCGATTTTCTGCAGCCGAAAGAAGTAGTGCTGACGTTCGACGACGGCCCTCAGAAATTCTCAACCGAGAGCGTTCTGGCAGCGCTGGCCGAGCAATGCACCAAAGCAACCTTTTTCACGATCGGTAAGATGGCGCTCGGCTATCCTGAAATCATTCGCGAGGTTGCAAAGGCGGGCCACACGATCGGCACCCACACCTGGAGCCATCAAGCGATTGCCAAACTGAAGACGCCTGAGGAAGGCAAGGACGAGATTGAACGCGGTTTCAGCGCTGTGCGGCGTGCGGTTGGCGGGCCGATTGCGCCGTTCTTCCGCTTTCCAACCCTGGTCGATACGCCCGCTGCCGTCACCTATCTCGGTACCCGCAATATCGCGATGTTCTCAACCGACATCGACAGTTTCGACTTCAAACTTCAGCCGCCTGAACAACTCGTCAAAGGCGTGATGGCCAAGCTCGATAAGACGGGCAAGGGTATCGTGCTGATGCACGACATTCATAAGAACACCGCCAAGGCACTGCCACTGCTGCTCGCGGAGTTGAAGGCCAAGGGTTACAAAATCGTCCACCTGACAGCAAAAGAGCCGGTCACGACGGTCGCTGAATTCGATCAGGCCATCGAAAAGGACGCCAAGGGGTTACCGCAGATTGGTGCTGAAAAGCCGGTCTCAAGCGTGGTACGCACAATCGAAGGCACAGCGCCGCCGGAAGAATCGCAGCCGCCCGCTGCGGACGCACAAAAGCAGGGATCGGCCGCAACCGCCGCTGAAACGGCGGCTCCGCAAGCCGCGCTGACGCCAGTACCATCGCCTGCAACATTGCCTTCAACATTGCCTGCACCAGCCGCACCGGTGTCTGCGGATATGGCGGACGTGCCCTCGCCGGTGACGACCGTGCCGTCGCCCGGTACCACCGCATCGATTGCCAATCCAGAGAAGACCGACGGCGCGACAGAGACGGGCGCGGCGGTCCCTTCAAAATCGCTGTCGCAAAAAGCCCAGGAAGTTTGGGAGCTTTGGTTCGGCAAGTGAGGCCGGGCGCAAGGCCGATGCACGAACGGCCGATGCACGAACGGCGGATCACGCCGGGTGAACGTCCGGCACACCGGCGTCAAACGGCATGAACTTTTTTGAGATTCGGCCGCACGCAATGTGGGGCACGCACGCTTTGCGTGATGCACTGATCAAAAAAGAAAACAGGTGGCACCAGGTGCCACCTGTTTTCTTTCTGGACGCCCTGAGGCCCCCCCGGGCCCGCCGCAAACCAAATCGAGCTGCCAAATCGCGCTTGAGCGCATCAGCAATTCATTGGGCGTGAGTACAGCTCAGAACACGAGGTTCGCAGCAGTACTTTTCCGGCTCTTTGTGGGATAATTCTTACCCCCGACCAATCCCCCGATCAGTCGTCCCACAAAGGCGAGGCTAGGACAGCACATTGCAGTCTTCCACAGAAATCGAATCACTTGGCACTAATTTGTGCAAAGCGTGTCGATTCGGACACAACAAATATTGACCATGTCAAGAGTGTGTGTGCGTTTTTTTGGCGAGTGCGCGCCCAAACAAAAGGGCCGCTTCTTGCGAAGCGGCCCCCGTGAGACAGTTGCGAATGCTGCGATTGTTTTAAACCGCGGGTCCGCTGCTCAGCGCTCTAAAGGATGTTCTCCGAAGAAAGCGTGTGCGACCCAAACATCGCAGCCTTCATAATCCCACTCGACATCGGATCACCTCCTTTCGTTTGTTGACGATGGGAAGAAGGTGGCATGATTTTATGGCAATGAAAAGTTACGGGTTGGACAGGGTCACTTCTTTTTCTTGATCGTTTCAACAACAACCGTCTTAGTTTTTTTTGTAGCATCCATGGCTGTGAAGCGTCCGTCACGCGCTTCGCGTGGGCCGCGCACCGCAGTTTCGCCTGCTTGTTTCAGCGCTGTTTCGACTTTTGACATGTCGACTTTTTTGTCCATCAATCAACCCCTGACGCAGTCGGTCTGAAGCCACCTTCTAAACTGTCCCAAACATACCACTCATCGACGACTTTTTTGTACTGATTTTCTAGATATTCTTCGCTTTAAATGAAACGTCGTCGGATGACATCTGCAGGAATGTCGTGACCGCCTAGTGCAACGCGTCGTTTCACTCGCTCAATAGACTTATCCGCGCCCGGTAGCCGCAAATAAAACAGCTGTACAAGATACCCCGTAGATTGCCAGCGGGGGATCTTTTGAGCGTAACTACATGTTGCCAATGTCGTTTCAAACATGAGGTCAAGGTTCGCGGCGACCGTTGCGTCAATGCGCTTCAGCATCTCACGGCCCGCTTGCATATTGCGAATGCTTGTACTTATGACCGGGTCGTGCAACTCGCGGGCAATCTCGTCGGCGTTAATATAGACAAACCTTTCCCGCTCAAGCGGTAGAAAGGCGTTTGCGAACGTCGTCTTGCCCGCGCCGTTCGGACTGGCAACGATGATGATTTCAGGCATGCGCCTGGCCTAGCTTGTTCACCCCAACGCCTTGTTGGCGGCCTTGTTTTTTTGCACGTCAAGGGCCAGCCCCGATGCGGCTACTTTTTCCGCGTCGAGATACAATTCGTTGCCCATGTCTTTGAAGCGGGCAGACATCTCCTCCATGCCCTGAGCGCGCGCGGCGTCGTCCATTGCCGGTTGCTGCTCCAGTGCGAGCACGGACGCCGCGCCCGTTTCCGGATCGATCATCGTCGTCTCCTGCGCGATCTCGACACCGGCTTCGTTGAGTTTGGCCGCATAATCGCGCACCTGCTTCGTGATCTCCATCGAGCAGAACTTCGGGCCGCACATCGAGCAGAAGTGCGCGACCTTGTGAGCGTCTTTGGGCAGCGTCTCATCGTGGAAACTCTTCGCCGTGTCGGGATCGAGCGACAGGTTGAACTGATCCTCCCAGCGGAAATCAAAGCGCGCGCGCGAAAGCGCATCGTCACGCAATTGCGCGGCCGGGTGGCCCTTCGCCAAGTCAGCGGCATGAGCTGCGATCTTGTAGGTGATGACGCCGGTTTTGACGTCGTCGCGGTTGGGAAGCCCGAGGTGCTCCTTCGGCGTCACGTAGCATAGCATCGCGCAGCCGAACCAGCCGATCATGGCCGCCCCGATGCCGCTGGTGATGTGGTCGTAGCCCGGCGCGATGTCGGTCGTCAGCGGGCCCAACGTATAGAACGGCGCTTCGCCACATTCGCGCAGCTGCTTGTCCATGTTGATCTTGATCTTATGCATCGGCACATGGCCTGGTCCTTCGATCATGACCTGGCAGCCCTTGTCCCAGGCGATCTTGGTCAGCTCGCCGAGCGTTTCGAGTTCGGCGAATTGCGCGCGGTCATTGGCATCCGCAATCGAGCCGGGGCGAAGCCCATCCCCCAAAGAAAAACTGACGTCGTACTTGCGCATCAGATCGCAGATTTCGTCGAAGCGCTCGTAGAGGAAGCTCTCCTTGTGATGCGCCAGGCACCACTTGGCCATGATCGAGCCGCCGCGGCTGACGATGCCAGTCACGCGGTTGGCGGTCAGCGGCACGTAGGCCAGCCGCACGCCCGCATGGATCGTAAAGTAAT
>JANMOL010000485.1:0-3181 GCA_031369245.1 Hyphomicrobium sp.
GGCAAAATCGCCAAAATTGCCATTCGCGTCAACCCCGATGTCGATGCCAAGACGCACGCTAAAATTTCAACCGGCAAAGCTGAAAACAAGTTCGGCGTTCCGTATGCCGAGGCGCGCGCGCTTTATGCCGAGGCGGCACAACTGCCCGGCATCAAGGTGTCGGGCATCCACATGCACATCGGCAGCCAGATCACCGAATTGGCGCCGTGCCGCGCTGCGTTCGGCCGTCTGCGCGAACTTGCCCTCGCGCTCAAAGCCGATGGCATCGCGCTCGAGCATCTCGATATCGGTGGCGGGCTCGGCGTGCCCTATCGTGGCTCAAATGACGTGCCGCCGCATCCCGACGAATACGCCGCCGTCGTCCGGGATACGCTCGGCGATCTCGGGCTGAAGCTGGCGCTTGAGCCCGGCCGCATGATCGTTGGCAACGCCGGGATCCTGGTGACGCGCGTTACCTACGTGAAGGAGGGCGCTGACAAAACCTTCACGATTGTCGATGCGGCGATGAACGATTTGATCCGCCCGACGCTCTATGAGGCGCACCACGATATTTGGCCGGTTGATGAAAGCCAAATGGCGATGGCGCCGGTGCAGCAGGATATCGTCGGTCCGGTGTGCGAGACCGGCGATTTTCTGGCTGAGGACCGCGCGCTGCCGCCGTTCGCGGCCGGCGACCTGATGGCGGTGATGACGGCCGGGGCCTATGGCGCGGTCATGTCGTCGAGCTACAACACACGGCTGCTGATCCCCGAGGTCATCGTCCGCGGCGATCAATTCGCTGTTGTCCGCCCGCGGCCGAGCTATGAGGCGCTGATCGGCGCTGACCAGCTGCCGGAGTGGCTCAAGTAACTCCCTCTCCCCGTTTTTTACGGGGAGAGGGTTGGGGTGAGGGGCGGCCGCTTGTTCTGCGTGTTTCCGCCCCTCACCCCAGCCCTCTCCCCATGCCAAGTGCAAAGGCATGGAGAGAGGGGGATTTTCGCCGGCCAAACCTGTCGTTTTCTTAAGGTGCACGTCCAAAGCGCCAAGTTAGTCTGGCGCAATGGCTGAATTAGAACCTAAATCGTCCCGCAACGCCTCCGATGGCCTGCCCGAAGGCGCCCCCGATCCGGCGCTGACACGGGCGTTTGCCCGCAAAGTGCGGCTGTCGACGTGGGCGCTGTTTTTTGAACGCCTGTGGCCGCGGTTGTGGCTGCTGCTCGGTGTCGCCGCCCTGTTCACGGGCCTGTCGCTGGCTGGCATCTGGCCGCGCTTATCCGCCCCACTACACCTTGTAACCCTTGCCGCCTTTGGCGCAGCGGCCCTGGCAGCTCTGGTGGTCGCCGCGCGTGTCCCGTGGCCGTCGCGTGATGATGCCGTCCGCCGTATCGAGCGCCGTTCGGGCGTGCCGCATCGGCCGGCGACATCCTATGAGGATACCTTGTCGGCCCAGACCGGCAACGCCGAGACGGCGGCACTGTGGCAGGCCCATCGTCAGCGCTTAGCGCGTGCCATCGGCAAATTGAAAGTGGGCACGCCGAGCCCGCGCGCCGACCGGTTTGATCCGCTGGCGATCCGCGCGCTGGCCGTACTATTGCTGTTGCCGGCTGCCGCCCTGGTGACCGGCAGTTTTGCCGACCGGCTTGCGTCAGCGTTTCGCCTTGGTGGCGCGTCGGCGGTTTCAAACGCGCGCGTCGATGCCTGGGTCACGCCTCCACCCTACACCGCGCTGCCGCCGGTCATGCTGGCCGATGGCGCGGCCGTTATCACCGCTGATGACGGCACATCGAAGACCAAACTGATCGAAGTGCCGGAGCGCAGCCTGCTGACGTTACGCGGCACCGGCTTTGGCCGCAGCGGCGTGGTGCTGGATGTCCTCAGTGACGGCGTCAAGGACAGTCAGCAAATCACCGCGGACGCACCGAAGGCCAACGACAAATCGGATATTTCCGAGATCCGTTTCGAATTGAAGAAGTCGGCCCGCATCATCGCGCGTGCTGGCGGCCGCGAGCTTGGCCAATGGACGTTCGATGTCATCCCCGACCAGTTGCCGAAGATCACACTTGGCAAGGAACTCGACCGGACACCGCGCGGGTCTCTAAAACTGGCGTACAAGGCCGAAGACGACTACGGCATTGCATCGGCTGCGGCCAAGCTGCGCCAGATAAGGCCGAAGCCCAGCGATCCTTCAAAGGCCTGGGCGGCACCTGTGCCGCTCAAGGGGCCGCGGCTGCCGCTCGAACGCCCGCCCATCCTGACGCTCAAAGTTCCGCGCGTTGGTGCCAAGGCTCTGGAGGCCTCGACACTGCTTGAACTCGGCTCCCATCCGTGGGCCGGGCAGCGTGTCGAACTGTGGCTAGAAGCGACCGATGTCGGTGGCCAAATCGGCAAAAGTGCGCCGGTCGAGATCGTGCTGCCAGCGCGCCGCTTTAATAAGCCGCTGGCCCGCGCCGTGATCGAACAGCGCCGCAAGCTGGCGGAAGATTCGCGCAATCGTCCAGCCGTGGCGCGGGCGCTCGATGCGCTCACGCTTGAGCCGGAAGGGTTCATCGAAGAAGCCTCGATCTTTCTCGGGCTGCGCACGGTTTATCACCGGCTTGAGCGGGACGGCACGCGCGCGCTGATCAAAGACTCGATCGATCAGATGTGGAACATCGCGCTGAAGATCGAGGATGGCGATCTGTCGGATGCGGAGCGCGCGCTCAAAGAAGCGCAGGACAAGTTGTCGGAAGCCCTGCAAAAGGGCGCGGACGATGAAGAAATTCAAAAGCTCATCGCTGAGATGAAGCAGAAGTTGAACGACTACCTCAATGAGATGCAGAAGAACGCTGAAAAAGATCAGCCGCAGGACGGCGAGCAGCCGGGCGAGGATCAGCCTCAGCAGCAGGAACTCGGTCAAAAAGATCTTGACCAGATGATGCAAGACCTCGAGCGCAATGCCCGCGACGGCTCGCGCGAGGAGGCTGAAAAATTGTTGTCGGAGCTGCGCGAGCTGATGGACCGGCTGCAGGCGAACAAGAGCCCCGAAAGCCGCGCTGAACAAAAGCGCGCCGAACAGATGATGAAAAAGCTCAACGAGCTTGACGGCATTGCCGATAAGCAGCGCAAGCTCATGGACGAGACCTTTGGCGAGCAGCGCCGGCAGCAGCAGGGTGAAATGGAAGGCGGCGATCAAGACGATCCGTCGGGCCAGCCGTCGCCCAAC
>JANMOL010000533.1:0-2680 GCA_031369245.1 Hyphomicrobium sp.
CGCAAAAGGGCAATAAGTTTGCTTTTGCGATGTTCTCCGACGTGACTGGGCAGTTTGAAGCGGTCATTTTTTCCGACACCTTGGCCGCCTCGCGCGATCTGCTTGAGCCGGGCACGCCGGTCATTATTTCGATTGAAGCCGAGCGCGATGGCGATACGCTGAAGATGCGCGTGCAGGCGCTGGAATCGCTCGACAAGGCAGCAGCCGGCGTGGCGCGCAATCTGAAGGTGGTGATTGATCGCAAGACGGTGATCTCGAAAGCCTCACGGCTGTCCGACTTGCGCGCATCGCTGAAGCCGGGCCCGCGCGGCGGCGAAGTGCGCCTCGTGCTGGCGCTTGAAGATCGCGGCCAGGAAATCGAATTCATCGTGCCAGGCCGCTACGACGTCTCACCGCAAATAGCTGGAAAAATATCAAGCCTCGCCGACGTGGTTGAGGTGACGGAGCACTAGCGCGACGGGCCATTGCCGGGCTCGGTCATCAAAAACCAGCGCCGCGGTCAGACGGCGAGATTGCCGCGCTTGCACGGCCTCTGGTTGCCAAACCTCCCAACTTCCGCCATAAGGCCCTCATCTCACACGCGAGTTACCGCGCCTGACGGATTAAAAGCCCCGTCGGCCGCTCCGGTGGAAAATACCTAAGCACATCAAAAGGCTCAGTATTTTCTTCTCATGACTCGCGGAGGATTAACCGGAAAAGGAAGATTTCTGATGGCAGCTCCCGCCTTCAATATGCGTCAGCTTTTGGAAGCTGGCGTGCACTTTGGTCACCAAGCGCACCGCTGGAACCCCAAGATGGCTCCGTTCATCTACGGGTCGCGCAACAAAATTCACATCCTCGATCTGACGCAGACGGTGCCGATGCTGCACCAGGCACTCAACAAGGTGTCCGACACGGTCGCCAGCGGCGGCCGCGTGCTGTTCGTTGCGACCAAGCGCCAAGCCGCCGACGGCATCGCCGAAGCCGCCAAGCGCAGTGCCCAGTATTACATGAACCACCGCTGGCTCGGTGGCACGCTGACGAATTGGAAGACCGTCTCGCAGTCGATCCGCCGCCTGCGCCAGCTCGACGAAATTCTCGCCGATCCGCAGAAGCGCACGAAGAAGGAAATCCTGACCATTTCGCGCGAGCGCGAAAAGCTCAACCAGTCGCTCGGCGGCATCAAAGATATGGGCGGCACGCCAGACTTGCTCGTTGTCATCGACACGAACAAGGAGGCAATCGCCATCCAGGAAGCCCGCAAGCTCGGCATCCCGATCGTGGCGATCGTCGATACCAACTGCGATCCCGACGGCATCGACTTCCCGGTTCCGGGCAATGACGACGCTGGCCGCGCGATCACGCTGTACTGCGATCTGATCGCACGTGCCGCACTCGACGGCCTCGAGCGCTCGCAGGGCAACGCGGGTGTCGATACCGGCGCCGCCGTCGAGCCGCCAGCCGAAGATCTGCCGAAGGTGACGTTCAAGGGGATTGAGGCCGCGCGCGGCGAGGCCGACGACTTGAAGCGCATCACCGGCATCACGCCGAAGCTCGAACTGCGCTTGAACGATGCCGGCGTTTTCCACTTCTGGCAGCTCTCGGACCTCGACGCCGATCACGTTGCAGCGCTCGACCGGTTGCTGAAGTTGCGCGGCCAGGTAGCCCGCGAAGACTGGGTTGCCCAGGCCAAGAAAATCGTTGAATCGGCCGCCGTCTAAGACTGGCAGCACAATTTTGAAAAAGTACATTTGAATACGAGAGGCGCCCGCGTGGCGCCTCTCGTCCACACGAGGTGGTGATCAGCCGCCTCAAAAACCCAATGGGGGTTCTGATGACCACGATTACGGCAGCGGACGTGAAGAAGCTGCGCGACATGACCGGCGCTGGCATGATGGACTGCAAGACGGCCTTGACCGAAGTCAACGGCGATGTCGAGGCCGCTGTCGATTGGCTGCGCAAGAAGGGCCTGTCGAAAGCGGCCAAGAAATCGGGCCGCATCGCCGCCGACGGCTTGATCGGCATCGTTGCCAAGGGTCACACCGGCGCAGTCGTCGAAGTCAACTCGGAAACCGATTTCGTGGCCCGTAACGATCAGTTCCAGGGCCTGGTGCGCGATATCACGGGTCTTGCGCCAGCTGCAAAAGGCGATCTCGCCGCGTTGCTGGCTGCAACCTATCCCGGCACCAAAAACAGCGTGGAAACGCACGTCAAGGAAATGATCGCGACGATCGGCGAGAACATGAGCGTGCGCCGCACAGCGGCCGTCTCCGTCAAAGAAGGCGTCATCGCCGACTACGTTCACAGCCGCGTGGCCGATGGGCTCGGCAAGATCGGCGTTCTGGTAGCGCTTGAGAGTGCGGGTGACGCGCCGTCGTTGTTTGAACTTGGCCGCATGATCGCCATGCACGTCGCCGCCGCCAATCCGATTGCGCTCGATATCGCCGCCGTTCCAGCCGAAGTGCTGGCGCGCGAGAAAGCCATTCTTGAGGAAAAGAACCAGGGCAAAAAGCCCGAGATGATGGAAAAGATCGTGGCCGGCGGTCTCAAGGCCTACGCCAAGGAAAACTGCCTGCTCGAGCAGAGCTACATCCACGATACCGCCAAGACCGTTGCCCAGGCCGTCAAGGACGCTGAAGGCAAAGTCGGGGCAGCCGTGAAGGTTGCAGGCTTTGTACGCTATGCGCTGGGTGAGGGCATC
>JANMOL010000534.1:0-1717 GCA_031369245.1 Hyphomicrobium sp.
CTCAGCCTTACTCGCCCGCGAAAACGTCCGCGAACGCACGCCGGTCCATCCACGCGTCGCCATCTGGGGACCGTTCGAAGCGCGCTTGCAGCAGCCCGACGTGATGATCCTGGGTTCGCTCAACGAAGGCACCTGGCCGGAAGCCGCCGAGCCCGGCGCCTGGCTCAACCGGCCGATGCGTCAGGAGCTTGGCTTGCCATCGCCCGAAGAAGATGCCGGCCGCGCGGCGCACGATTTTTTATCGCTGCTCGGCGCCCAGCGCGTGTATCTGACGCGCGCGGAGAAAAACAAGGGCGTGCCAACGGTGCCGTCGCGCTGGCTGATGCGGCTGTCGGCGCTGCTCAACGGCCTGGACCTCAAGGATGCGCTGGCAGCAGATCAGCCGTGGCTGGCCTGGGCACGGGCCCGCGATGCGATTGCGGAAGACAAGCGCATTCGGATTGCGGCCCCCGAGCCGAGACCCGCGCTCGCCTTGCGTCCGCGCCGCCTGAGCGTGACGCGCATCGAAGACTGGATCCGCAATCCTTATGCCATTTTCGCACGCCACATCCTCAAGATTGAGCCGCTCGACGCGCTCGGCACCGCTCCCGGCCAGAGCCTGCGCGGCGCGCTGGTGCACGACGTGCTGTCGCGCTTTGCCATCGCACATCCAACAGCCCTCCCCAGCGATATCAGCGGCGCGTTGAACGCCATCGCCAGGGATGTGCTGGAGAGTTACACCGGCCATCCGCGTGTCGCCACCTTCTGGATGCCGCGGCTCGAGCGCTTTCTGTCGTGGTTTGCGGCAACCGAAGCCGAACGGCGCGCCGGCGTTCGCCAGGTCATCGCCGAGACTTCCGGCAGTCTGGTGCTTGATGCGCCCGCAGGACCGTTCACGCTGACGGCCCGCGCCGACCGGATCGACGACGGCGGCCAAGGTCTGATTATTACCGACTACAAAACCGGCATCATTCCCAGTGACGCCGCCGTGAAAGCCGGACGCGCGCCGCAATTGCCGCTCGAAGCCGCCATCGCCATGGGCGACAGCGGATTTCCCGGCGTAGCGGGCCGCACGGTGACCGCATTGCGCTACATCCGTGCTTCAGGTGGCGAGCCGCCGGGCGAAGAGCGCAACATCAAAAGCGCCGATCTGGCAGCCCTCGCGATCACCGCCCGCGATGGCTTGGCAGACCTCGTGGCTTTGTTCGATGATGAGGCCACGCCCTATCGCGCCATCCGCCGCCCGGGCTTCAAATACGACTATGACGACTACGCGCAATTGGCCCGCGTGGCGGAGTGGTCAGCCCACGTTGACGACGAGGCCGCGTCATGACCCGCACCGCACCACGCGATCTTGCAGCCGCTCTCGCGCGCACCGAACGCGCACAAGCCGATGCCGCCGATCCGCTCGCCTCGGCCTGGGTTAACGCCAACGCCGGAACCGGCAAGACGCATGTGCTATCCTTGCGCGTTTTGCGCCTGCTGCTCAGCGGCACAGCGCCGGAGCGCATTTTGTGCCTGACCTATACCAAGGCGGCAGCGGCCGAAATGTCCAAGCGCGTGTTCGACCAGCTCGGCGCTTGGGTGACAGCGGCCGATGAGGCCTTGTCGAAGACGTTGCACGGCATTCTTGGCCGGCCAGCCACCCAAGACGATATCGCGCGCGCCCGCACACTGTTTGCCCGCGCCATCGAGACGCCGGGCGGCCTCAAGGTGCAGACCATCCACGCCTTTTGCG
>JANMOL010000590.1:0-3607 GCA_031369245.1 Hyphomicrobium sp.
CAGAGCCGTCAGTACTCCGACTGGACCATGGGGTTCAAGCGCATCTCGGACACGGAATTGCAGCACATTGACGGGTTGAAGAACTTCGGCGAGAAGGATTTCAACTTCCAATATCTGGTCCAGAACGACGACGTCGTCGAAATTCTTATGGACCACTATCGCGTGCCCTCGTGGGACCCTCTCGTACGAGAGCTGGACGCGAGCGACAAAGTCATCAAACACCTGCAGAAGTCACTGGCCCACTCAAGAGGGTCCATCGATGTCGCGTGTCTTGTGCTCGAAAGCGTCGTGGATGCTGGGCGCAGGAACAACCTGACCGAAGAACATCTGCGCCTTTGTGATTCGGCCCTCGACTCCCTGAGGCGGACATAAAAGTAAAACGCAACTCAGCGCTCAAAAATCTGACGTTGAGCAAACCATTGATTGGGTTGGTGCGGACGGAGGGACTCGAACCCTCACGAGGTTACCCTCTCAGGATTTTAAGTCCTGTGTGTCTACCGGTTCCACCACGTCCGCTTCGCCCGCCGCTTATGACGGCTTGAACGCAGCCGCGCAACACCCGCCGTCACGGGCAGCCGTGCAAGACTGTTGTGAGCGCCCCCCCTTCCGGCTCGGATCCCTGCCTAAGTGCCTTTGCCGAGCTCCGCTGGTGCGTCACCAGCCGGTCTGCCGGCGGGGCCAAAGCCTTCCGCTTTCGCTTTCAGCATTAGAGCCAAAAGCTCGTCGGGCCTGCCGACGCCGATGGTGTGCGGATAGGACGGGTCTTTTCCAACCAAGGTCGTCGAGACATTGCCGTCGGTATCGACAAACAGCGTTCGCGGCACGTACGTACCGTCGGGCGAGAATGCGCCGTTGATCTCCTTGTCCTTGTCGGCATCGACCAGGATCATCACAAAATCTTTGGCAGCCGCCACAATCGCGGCATCGCTGAACACCGCGCGATATTTTTTACAGGCCGAACACCACGTCGCATGAAAGACCATGATCACGGGTTTGCCGGTCTGCGTCGCTTCATAAATGCCGGATCGGGCATCGCGCCAGTTAATCTCCGCGCCGTTAAACAGATCCGCGTGATCGGCCGGACGCGCGAATGCGCCAGCAGACAGCCACGCTGAAAACACCAAGAGCAGAACGGTTACAATGCGGTTCATGGCTATCAAAGGTCCTCTGGCGATGGCTGGCTTGGGCGGTTGTTACCCGTCTACGCGACCAAGGCAAGATGGATCGAGGTGGCTGCACAAATTGCCGGGCTGAGGCGGCTTTTTTCCAGTATTTTCGGACTGACCCGATGGCTGACCGCGGATAACCCTGTTAGCGTCCGGCCGCTATGGGGGAGGCATCTTTTTGAGCACAGACCACGACGGCGCAGACGTGGCGCACGCACTGCAGCGCGCGACCGCAAAGGTCCGCCGGCGCCTCGTTCCGTTTTTGGTCGTGTGCTACTTTGCTGCCTATCTCGACCGCGTCAACGTCGGCTTTGCGGCGCTGACCATGAACGAAGACCTCGGCATCGGGCCCGAAGCGTTCGGGTTTACGGCTGGCATTTTCTTCCTCGGCTATTGCCTGTTTGAGGTTCCAAGCAACGTGCTGCTGGCGCGGTTTGGTGCGCGCCGCTGGATCGCGCGCATCATGATCACCTGGGGGCTCATCTCGGCGTGCATGGCGTTCGTCACGGATGTTTGGAGCCTCTCGATCGTCCGGTTTTTGCTCGGCGTGGCTGAAGCCGGATTTTTTCCAGGTATCATATTCTATTTGATGCGGTGGGTGCCGTCGCGTGAACGGGCCGGCGTGATTTCGATTTTTATGGCCGCGGTTCCAATTTCGAACCTGGCCGGGGCTCCAATCTCCGGATTGCTGCTCGATAGCTTCGACGGCGTTTACGGTCTCAAGGGCTGGCAGTGGCTGTTTATACTCGAAGCCCTGCCCTCGATTGTGCTTGGCATTGCAGCCTTCAAAATTTTGAAGGATGCGCCAGGGGATGCGCCTTGGCTTGCGCCTGACGAGTGCGACGCGCTCGTCCAGCAAATCGCTGCTGAAGACGCCGCACGAGAACGCATCAAGACCTACACGCTGCGCGAAGCCCTGACGGACCGCCGCATCGTGACCCTTGGCGTCACCTACTTTGGAATCGCAACCGGCATGTACGGCCTATCGTTCTGGCTGCCACAAATCGTCCAGGGGTTCGGGCTCAGCAATTCCGAAACCGGACTAGTAACGGCTGTGCCCTATGTCTTCGCCGCAGCTGCTATGTTCGCGTGGGGGGCGCATTCCGACAGCACGGGCGAGCGCGTTTGGCACATCGCGTTGCCGTGCTTTATTGGCGGCGGCGCGATGATTGCTGGCACCACGATCAGCGGCAATGCACCCGCTTTGTTATTTCTCACGATCGCTGCGATTGGCATCTTCACTGCCTTGCCGATGTTCTGGACTTTACCGACGGCCTTGCTAACGGGCACGGCGGCTGCTGGCGGGATCGCGCTCATCAATGCCATTGGCAACATCGGCGGGTTCATCGGGCCGTACCTTGTTGGATGGATGAAAGCGCGCGGATTTGGTTCTGATGTCGCTGTCGCCTCGCTCGCGTGCTTTGCCATTCTTTCAGGGCTTTTCGTTTTGGCCCTTGGTCACGACCAGCGGCTGGATGGCGCAAAAGCCGAAATGGATTTTCGGTCATAAACCTCACGCTCAATCACGCAAAACGTGTTCTGGTCCACGGCAACGTGAGTGGTAGTGATCGGCGGACATGACTATCTCCCTGTCATCGGCGGAGCGCATGACGCCTCCGAAACTTTGGAGATCCGCAATGAAACTCTGGACCAAGCCAAGCGTTCGCGAACAGGAAGTCGGCCTCGAAGTGACGAGCTACCTGCCAGCGGAAATCGACCTCATCTGAAGCGTCGAGTGACGGTCACATTGGGCGTCACTCGATCAACAGCCTACCAACCAAAGCGGCATCGCCGCCGCGCACGATGCGCAATTTGGGGATCAGGCATTACGTTGAACCCACAAAAAGTAAAAATTTAAGGAGATCCCTCATGAGCCGTAACCTCGCACTTATCGCACTCGCCGCCGCAGCCTTCTCGGCCCCAGCCTTTGCCGCAGAAACCGCTGTCGCTCCTGCCGCGAACGCGAACGCAGTCGTCGTCGAAGCTGGCGCACTGACTTCGTCAGCCAATGCCGAGCAGGCCCGCAAGCTTTTGCAGTCGCAGGGCTATACCAACGTGTCCGACCTCAATCGTGATGCCAGCGGCCGTTGGACTGGAACCGCATCAAAGGATGGCAAGACGATCTTTATTGCCATTGCGCTGCCAGCCCCGGCGCCGGCGACCCCTGCAACCAACTAAGTTTCACAGAAGCGCGTCAGCTTCCTTCCCTGGCTGATCGCAAAGCGGCGCCCTCCCCTCGCGGGACGGGCGCCGTTGTTTTATCGAGCAACGTTCTTTCATCGAGCGACGGTGATGGGTAACGGCGTTTGGTATTGCGTCACTGGCCGTGCACGCTCTCAGCCGAAATCGATGTCGTCGCCACACAGATACTTGTCGGCCATATAGCCGCGTTTGCCTTTGACATGCACACGGATCCAGCGGCCAACGTAGCCAACGGGATT
>JANMOL010000614.1:0-4856 GCA_031369245.1 Hyphomicrobium sp.
CCGCCGCCGATTTCCGGGATCTGCATCAGCGACCAGGTGCCGGCGATGTTGGCTGGATCTTTCGGCGCGACGTAGACAACATCGCCGGGGCTCAAGAGATCGCTGACCGCGGCTGGCGTCGTTTTCTTGAGCGGGATCTTGGCCCACTTCAATTCATCGAGCGAGACCTCGACCGCCTCGCGTTCTTTGACCAGCGTGGCGTCCTGCTGGCGGGCGGGCTTCAATCCAATAATGGCTTTGGCCTTTTGCGATTCCAGCACGACGCCAAGGCGCCACGGCTGAATGTCGATCGGGCTATCAATGGCACCGAGCGGCACGCCCCAGTCGCCCGAGATGTCGATCGTTGCGACCGGGCCGCGCCAGCCTTGCTGGCGATCAAAACGAACCAGGCCATCGATCAGGGCGCGCCGGGCCGTCTGCTGCAGTTTGGGATCGAGCGTGGTTCTGACCGACAGGCCGCCGCCGTAAAGTTTGTCTTCGCCGTATTGACCAAGCAGCGAACGGCGGACTTCTTCGGCAAAAAATTCAGCCGTCGAAATATGCGTGCTGGTCTGGCGCAAGTTGACGGTCAGTGGTTTTTTGCGGGCTTCTGCGGCTTGCGACGCGGTGGCGTAACCGTTGTCGGCCATCTGGCCGATGATCCAATCGCGCCGCTCGGTGGCTTTTTCCTTTTGGCGGAACGGATGATAGTTGTTCGGCGCTTTGGGGAGCGCTGCCAGATAGGCAGCCTCTTCGATCGTCAGATCCTTGAGCTCTTTGTTGAAATACGTCAGGCCAGCGGCCGCGACCCCGTACGAGTTCATGCCGAGATAAATTTCGTTGAGATACAGTTCGAGGATTTTGTCCTTCGAATAGGCGCGTTCGATGCGGATCGCGAGGATCGCTTCCTTGATCTTGCGCTCCATCGAGCGCTCATTGGTGAGCAGGAAGTTTTTGGCGACTTGCTGGGTAATCGTTGAAGCACCCTGCGCGCGCTTGTTGGAGCCGCGGATTTTGGCTTCAACAGCGGCAAAGACGGCGCGCCCGATGCCCTGGAAATCAAGCCCGCCGTGATCATAGAAGCGCCGGTCCTCGGCCGAGAGGAATGCTCCTAAAACGCGTTTGGGGATGGAGTTGACGGGCACAAAGATGCGCCGCTCGCGCGCGAATTCGGAAATCAGCGAGCCATCGTGCGCATGGATGCGTGTCATCACCGGCGGCTCGTACTTGGCGAGGCTTTCGTAATCCGGCAGATCTTTGGACGCTTGCCACAGCAGAAATCCCGCGCCGGCAGAGGCGGCGAGGAACACAAGAACAAAAGTCGCAAAGCCGAACCCCAGAAAACTGAGCAGCAGGCTCTTGCGCCGCTTTTTCTTCTTGGGCGCTGCCGGTGGCGGTAGCGTTGGCGCTCGCATCAGTGCCGAAAACCTATCAATTGAGGTGGTTGTTTAGCCGGTCTGCCGCATTGCAGCAACTGCACCCAGCATAGCGCCGTACCATAGCACGGAATGTGGCAGCACGTCGTCTGGCATACGTCTGTTTTTCAAGGGTGTTCTGCCGTTCGTTTGCTGAAATAGGCTTGAACCGCGCCGGTGATCGCGGTTGCGACCTGCTTTTGCCAGGAAAGGGTGGTCATTTGCTGCTGATCCTTCGAATTACTCATGTAGCCAAGTTCGATCAACACCGATGGCGCGTGGGTCTGCTTCAAAACTTTGAAAGCGGCGGATCTTTGGGGGTCGCGGGACATGGCGATCGATTTGCTCAGTTTCGAGGCTAATACGTTCGAAAAATCAGCCGAAAAGTTCGATATCTCGCGTTTCAACAGGTCGATCAGAATGTTCCTGACCTGATCTTTTGCGGCGCCGCCGGCGACCTCGAGCCCGGCCAGCAGATCGGAGGCGTTTTCCTTTTCGGCCATCGCCCGCGCTTTGTCGTCAGACGCCCGCTCCGACAATGTGTAGATCGTCGCGCCACGAATGTTTTCGGCAATCGTGAGTTCTTCGATCGAGTCGGCGTGCAACGAAATGAAAAGATCAGCCGCTTGGTCGGCGGACATCTTCAAGCGCCGGTCGAGGGAGACGAAGACATCGGTGGTGCGGGTCATTTTGACGTCGTAGCGGCCGGTTTCCATAAGGGCGGCTCTGAGCTGCTGGCCAACGGCAAGAACCACGGATTTCTCAGCGATATTCGATAAGCTGGTCGCGCCGGGGTCAATGCCACCGTGGCCAGGGTCAATGACGATGACCGGCTTGCTGCGGCCGGGTGGTTTTGGGAGCGGAGTAAGTTCAGCCGGCGCGCTGGCTCCGGCGGCCGAGCCCGACGCCTGCTGCTCGGTGCCGGTGCCCGCTCCAAAAGAGGCGGCATCGGTTGCTGCCAGCGCCAGCCGCAGAACGATGCCAGCACCTGCGCCCGTGCGATTCATGGCGGCGCTGGCGATGCGCACCGGCCCGGTTGTATCAATGACGACGCGGGCCTTATGCTCGGCAAACAGGCCGTATCGGAAGGCCGAAACAAGGCCGAGCGGCTGTTGGCCAGTACCAGACTTCATTTTGAAGGCCACGTCGGGCATGTCGATGATGACGCGATAGGGATTGCCGAGCGTGAAAATCTCGACGGTCAGGCCGGACGTCAGATCGAGCTCAAAGGTCGTTGTGCTGGCGTCAGCCGTCAGACGGGCGGCAGTCGCCGTTGGTAGTATGTCGCTGGCCACCGGCTCAGCCAGTGCCAAGCCCGTCCAACCGGCAAGGACGGTCAACGCTACCCCTAGCCGTGCCATGCACTGAGCCAGGGCGCCAAACTGCCCCATTCGGAGGCAGCAACTGCTTATGGCCCCCATGCCGCGCCCAAGCCCCTGTCTCAGTGAGGCAGGCCTGGCCTGCCTGCGTCTGGTGAATCGCGCCTTAAAGCTTTGTTTTCGTTTATCGATATAGTCTTGCCTAGTGCTTCTCTGCGGGACACCGGACATTATCCTTATACCACTTGCCACCCCCGGTGCGACCTCGTAGACTTTCCAAACCATCTTGAGTGGTCGCGCGGACGGCATGTTTGCCACATCTGTACGGCGCTCGCGAAACCTGCCCGGCCTGCTGCAGCGGTTAAATCCTCTGCGTTCACAGGTAGATAGGGTATGGCTGGATGGCGTTTTGGCTGATCGCAGAGGGCGCGTTTGCGTCGACCTCGCGGTTTCCGGAACGTGCGGCTCGTGAAGCGCGCCAGCTTGTCGCACGAGCGACGCCGTCCATCACCACGTCGCGTTGGACTCCATCCCGCCCGCAGAAAGAGGGCCAGGGGCTTGGAGACCAGACGGCACCCCGAAAATAGGCGCCTCACGGCGCTTCGCACCCATTCCCAGGCCGGTGCGCCGCACGCTGCGGTGCCCAGCCGGGCTGTAAAGACAGGGCCATGACGACCGTGTTTGCCATTCAATCCCTTGCCATCCTGGTTGTCAGCCAGGCGACAGGCGGGCTTGCTCCCTCGGACGCTCTGCGTTCGCTTGGGGCGCGACTGGCATTGCGCGGGTCAAGCTCTTTGAAATCTCAAACCATCATTGCGCGCTGCCGCGCCCCGTTCGCCGCCCGATCCAAACTTTTCAGGATTGAGGTCGCGTCGCCGCCGCCGTGCGCGAAGGAACATCAGCAATGTCGAATACAAAGATGCTCATCGACGCCACACACCCCGAGGAAACCCGGGTCGTGGTGCAACGGAATGGCCGGGTAGAGGAGTTTGATTTCGAAAGTGCCGCGCGAAAGCTGCTCCGTGGCAACATCTATCTCGCCAAAGTCACGCGGGTCGAACCGTCGCTCCAGGCGGCGTTCGTCGATTACGGCGGCAATCGCCATGGCTTCCTGGCCTTTAACGAGATCCACCCCGACTATTATCAAATCCCGGTTGCCGACCGGCAAGCCCTGATCGATGAAGAAGCAGCGGCCGAAGCCGAACTCGAAGCGGCAGCCGACCGCCGCGCGGAAGCCCTAGCCCGGCGCTCGTCCGGCCGCAGGCCTGAGCACCAGTCGGCTGCGCCGTCGATGATCGACAGCGAACCGCACGACGATGACCACGCGATGGAGTTGCCGGACGCCGAAGCCGGCGGCGAGGCTTCGCATATTATTGACGTCGAAGAAGACGAGCACATCGAGGAAGTCGGCGGCGATAGCGCCATCGATGATGTCCCTCAGACACTGGCCGCCTCGATCGGGCGCGACCTGGATATCGTGTCGGAGGCGCACGCCGGCGACAGCGACGGCGACGATAGCGCAGACGACGAACCAGTCTTTGATGACAATGCAGCCGCTGCCCTGCCGCATCACCATGAGGCGGAAGACGAAGAAGGCGACGGCAACGATATCGATGCCGAAGATAGCGACGACGAAACACCGGACGAAGGCGCGCTGGCCGCTGACGCGGGTCATTTGGACCCATCGCCGGAAGCGCACGAGCCCGGCGGCTTGCGCGGCTTGGACGTGCACGACGAAGGGCAGGCGCGCCAGCGCCGCCGTCCGCGCAGCTACAAGATCCAAGAAGTCATCAAGCGCCGCCAGGTCATCCTGGTGCAGATCGTCAAAGAGGAACGCGGCAATAAGGGTGCCGCCCTCACAACGTATCTCTCGCTTGCTGGCCGCTATACCGTTTTGATGCCGAACACCGCGCGCGGCGGCGGCATTTCGCGCAAGATCACCAATCCGCAGGATCGCAAGCGCCTCAAGGCCATCGCTCAGGAGCTTGAAGTTCCAGAAGGCATGGGCCTGATCATCCGCACCGCCGGTGCGGCGCGCACCAAGCAGGAAATCAAGCGCGACTTCGAATATTTGCTGCGTTTGTGGGAGAGCGTGCGCGATCTGACGCTGCAATCGACGGCGCCCGCCCTGGTTTACGAAGAA
>JANMOL010000006.1:0-2133 GCA_031369245.1 Hyphomicrobium sp.
GTGCACAACATCATTACGACCATGGATGAGCCCGACGTTGGCAAAGTCTTGTGCGATGAAGACCGCGGGCGCAAGCAGACGTTTACTGGCTCGAACGCGGTCGGCAAGGCGCTCTATCGCCAGAGCGCAGATACGGTCAAAAAGCTGACACTTGAACTCGGCGGCAACGCGCCGCTGGTCATTTTCGATGATGCCAATCTCGAACGTGCGATTGCCGGCGTGATGGCCTCCAAATATCGCAACGCCGGCCAAACCTGCGTGTGCGCCAACCGCATCCTTGTGCAAGCTGGCATCTATGATCGTTTCGCAGCAGCCCTGGTTGCAGCCGTCGCGAACCTTAAAGTCGGGTCGGGCCGTGAAGCGGGCACCACCATCGGACCGCTGATCAACGGCGAGGCCGTGGCAAAAGTCGACAGCCTGCTGAATGATGCGGTCGCCAAAGGCGCAAAAGTCGTCACCGGCGGCGCGCGCCACAGCGCCGGCCCGCTGTTCTATCAGCCAACCGTCTTGACCGGCATCAAGCCGGATATGGCGATCGTGCAAGAAGAAATCTTCGGTCCGGTCGCAGCTTTGATGAAATTCGAAACCGAGGATGAGGCTGTTGCGCTCGCCAACGACACCCCGTTCGGGCTCGCAGCGTATCTATTCAGCGAGAACATCGGGCGGGCCTGGCGCGTCGCCGAAAAGCTCGAAGCCGGCATGATCGGCGTCAATGAGGGCGTGTTCTCAAACGAAGTCGTGCCGTTTGGCGGCGTCAAGCAATCAGGGCTTGGCCGCGAGGGCGCGGCCGAGGGTCTCGAAGAATATCTCGAAACAAAGTTCCTCTGCCTCGGAGGGATCGACGCATGAGCGGCACAATACAGCGCGCTGCGGAAACGAAAGCGTTTCAAAGTCAGAACCAAACAAATTGCTCGCGCCGCGCCAGTGCGAGTTCGTCACACGTACGCATGGCGCAGTGGCCGCAACCGGCAGCATAAGGCAACGGAATGGAGTTCAAAGATGACACATGAATTCAACAAAGCGATAGCCAAGCGCACAACACGACGGTCGGTACTCGAAGGCCTTGGCGTGGCCGCAGTCGGGCTGACATTCTCCGGCAAAGGTTTTGCCGCAGATCCCGCCAAGGCGGAAGAAGCCAAGCTCAACTTCTACAATTGGGATACCTACATCGGCGAGACGACACTGGCCGATTTTGAGAAGGCGTCGGGCATCAATGTCAACGCCAGCTTGTTTGCAACCAACGACGAGTTGTTCGCCAAGCTGCGCGCCGGCAACCCCGGCTTCGACGTCATCGTTCCGGGCAGCGATTTCGTCGAGCGCATGGCATCGGCCGGCATGATCGTGCCGCTCGATCATTCCAAGATCCCGAACTTCAAAAACACCGCGCCGGAGTTCCAAGACCCGGTCTTTGATCCAAAACGCAAATACTCAATGCCGTATACCTGGCTCGTGATCGGCATCGGCTACCGCAAGTCGAAGGTCAAGTCGAAGCCTGACAGCTGGAAAGTGCTGTTCGATTCCGACGAATACAAAGGCCGCATCGCAGTCATGTCAGATGCCAGCGAGCTGTTCCGGCACGTCTTCAAGTACATGGGTGAATCGGCCAACGCCAATTCGGCCGAGGTCATCAAGAAGGCTGAAGCGATCCTGACCAAACAGAAGGGCAACATCAAAGCCTTCCACGAAGACAACGGCCAAGATCTTCTGCTCTCGGGCGAAGTCGATCTCGTGATGGAATACAACGGTGATATCGCGCAGATCATGGCCGAGGATCCCGACATCGATTTCGTCGTGCCAAAGGAAGGAAGCCTCCGGCAAGCCGACAATCTGGCTATCCCCAAAGACGCGCCACACCCCGAAAACGCTTACAAGTTCATCAACTTCCTGCTCGATGGCGCGACCGGAGCTGGCATTTACAAGACCATCAAATATCCGTCACCGAACGCGGCGGCAACCGCGCTCATGCCGGACGACTACAAGCACAATGCCGTCATTTTCCCGCCAGCCGACATTCTGGCGAAGTGTGAGTACGTCAAATATCCAGGCCCGGAAGTCACGCAGATGCTCGACGAAGCCTTGACCCGTTTGAGAGCTTCGTAACGTCCAAGTCCGGAGCGCCGCCGCATGCCGTCG
>JANMOL010000003.1:0-8935 GCA_031369245.1 Hyphomicrobium sp.
GCCGGGTGAGTTCAAGCGATGACATGAACGTTTCACGCTGCAGGGCTTTGACGCCTAAATCGAGCAGGCGGTGGGCGTGGGTCCTGTTGCGCGCCCGGGCATAAATCGGGACATGCGGATAGCGCGCCTTGACATGCTCGGCAGTCCGCATCGACGCCTCGATATCGTCGATCGCCAGCACAAACGCCGACGCCTTGCCGGTTTGCGCGGCTTCGAGAATTTCCGGCCGGCTCGCGTCACCAAAAAACGCTTTGCTGCCAAATTTCTTGACGAACTCGACCTGTTCAGCACTGACGTCGAGGGCCGTGAACGCAATGCCTTTGGCCCGCAGAATACGAGCAACAATCTGGCCAAAGCGGCCAAAGCCCGCGATCACGACATGGCCTTGCGCTTCGGGCAAGGGATCAAAGGCGCGCTGCGGGCTAGCGGCTTTGGCAAACAGCAGCCGCTCGGCGATCAGCAGCAGAGGCGTCATCGCCATCGACAGCGTGATGACGACGGCCAGCGTCTCGGCCGACTGCTTACCGAGCACGCCTGCGGCCTGCCCAACAGAAAGCAGCACAAAGGCAAATTCGCCGCCTTGCGCCAAGGCAAACGCCAGCCGCCGCGATGGACCAGCCTCCAGCCCTTGCCAGCGCCCGAGCCCGAACAAAATAAGCGCCTTGATGAACATCAGACAGACGGTGAGCGCGAGGATCAGCAGCGGTTGCGAAATCAGCAGCCGCAAATTCAGCGACATGCCGATGGCTGTGAAAAACATCCCCAGCAGCAAGCCCTCGAACGGCGCGATGTCAGCCTCGAGCTGATGGCGATAGCTGCTCTCAGCCAGCAGTACGCCCGCGATAAACGCCCCGAGCGAGGCCGATAGCCCAACCTGCTGCATGATCAGCGTCACGCCGACGACCGTCAGCAGGGCCGCCGCCGTCATGGCTTCTTTGACGCGCGACAGCGCAACCAGCCGCAACAGGGCGTCGAGCACATACCGGCCAACGACGATGACGGCGACAATCGTTCCGAGCGCTTTGGCAAAGGCGAGCGTGTTGATGTCGGTCGTCGATGTGGCAGCTGAGACCGCAAAGAACGGCGCCAGCGCGATCAGCGGGATGGCCGCGATATCCTGAAAAAGCAAAACTGCAAAGCCAAGACGGCCGTGGCGCGTCGCGAGTTCGCCGTTCTCTTCCATGATCTGAAGCGCAAAGGCCGTTGATGACAGGGCGAGTGCAGCGCCAGCGAACAAGGCTGGCTGCCATGGCAACCCGAGCCCCACGCCGACCGCGCCGAGTGCTGCAGCCGTCAGTGCCACCTGAGCCGAGCCGAGTCCGAACACCGCCTGCCGCATGGCCATCAGGCGCTTGGGCCGCAGTTCCAGGCCGATCAGGAATAACAGGAGGACCACGCCAAATTCGGCGATGTGCATCACCTCCTGGGCATCGTGCGCTGTAAAAACTGAGCCAAGCCCAAAGGGTCCGAGCACGACGCCCGCTACGAGGTAGCCAAGCACGGCTGCGATGCCGAGCCAATGCGCCAGCGGTCCGGCCAGAGCCAGGGCGGCCAACAGCACAGCAATTTCCGAAAGTGTCACCCCGTTGTCCTTCTTCCCAAGACCGTGCGCGGCAGCCCTACCGCCGTTTGCAACCCGAAATGCTGGACCAAACGCGCCTGCCCCCAGCGCTTCGGCCTGACTTTCGCCTGGCAATCGATCCGGGCAGCGAGCCTCCGCGTAAAGATGGCAACATCAGAAAGGTTCCGCTATGCTTCCCTATCTGGAAAACGCCCGGCCGCCTGGCCGAGGACGCAATGGGCTTGGTCAAATCTCGATGGCCGACTTTCTACAACGTATCGCTGAGCGCGGAGATGTAGAGGCATTTCGCAATCTATTTCAAGCTTATGCCCCCCGTGTGAAGTCTTACATGATGCGCCAAGGCGCCGATGCCAACACGGCTGAAGAGCTCGCCCAAGAGACCCTGCTGACGGTCTGGAGAAAAGCCAATCTTTACTCGGGCGAAAAAGGCAGCGCGACAACGTGGATTTTCACGATTGCCCGCAATCTAAGAATAGACCGGTTACGTAGGGAACTCACTTGGGTACCTTTGCCCGAGGGTCATAACGAAGAAGCCTCGACCGACGCTCTGCCCGATGAATTGGTGTCGGAACAGGAACGCAAAGTCAGGGTCCAGCAGGCACTTTCCAAACTTCCTGCCGATCAGCATGAGGTCGTTACCCTCTCGTACATCGAGGGTTTGTCACATAGTGAAATCGCCGAGCGATTAGGGTTGCCGCTCGGAACCGTGAAATCGCGAATGCGGCTTGCGTATCATAAAATCCGCGAGTCAATTGAGGACTTGAAGTAAATGAAGATCAAGCATCACCCCGCGGCCGAGAGCCTGATGAGCTGCTCAGCTGGCAGCATGCCGGAAGCCTTTGCGGCCATCATGGCGTCGCACATGGCGGTTTGCCCGTGCTGCCACAAAGACTTGGCCATGATGGAATATATCGGTCTGGCTCTGTTTGAAGGTTTGACGCCGTCGCCGGTCTCTCGTGCCGCCCCTGTGCTCGCACTGCGCGCCGGGGAAGCCGATCTGGCCGAGCCCGAACGGCCGATGACGACGGGTGACATTCCGGCACCTTTGGCGGCCGTGGTCGGGGCGCATCTGGATGACATCGCTTGGAAGCGCGTCAGCCCGGGCGTCTGGCATTTTCCCATTGCCTTGGCGGATGAATCGCGCGGCGATCTTCGCCTGGTGAAGGTTGCAGCCGGTCAGTGCTTGCCCGAGCATGGGCATTCTGGCTCCGAAATGACGCTCGTATTGCGCGGCTCATACACCGACGCGTCAGGCCGCTTCGGCGTTGGAGATGTCGCGGATCTTGGCATCGACACGGAGCATCGTCCGATTGCCGACCAGGTTGAGGGTTGCATCTGCTTGATTGCAACCGAGGGTCGCATGAAGTTCAAGAGCATCATGGCGCGGGTGGTCCAGCCATTCATCGGCTTCTAGGAGTTCGGGTGCCATGGCTGCAAAGCCGCCTTGGCGCGTTGTTTGGATTACAGGCGCAAGCACCGGCATAGGCCGTGAGCTTGCGCTTTCCCTTGCCCGGGATGGCTGCCGTGTCGCCGTCTCAGCCCGCTCGGCCAGCAAATTGGCGGAACTCGCGGCGCTCTCGCCCCTCATCTCCGCTTTTGATCTCGACGTGACCGATGGTGGTGCCGTTGCGCAAACGGTGGAGCGCATCGAGAGCAGCTTGGGGCCGATCGACCTTGCCATACTCAACGCCGGTGTATGGCATCCGATGGGCGCATCCAGCTACGATCTGTCCAAGGCAGCGGAGTCCATGGCCGTCAACTACGGTGGCGTGATCAACGCGCTGGCGCCCGTCATGCAATCGATGACCGGCCGCGGTTCTGGGCATATCGCGCTGGTTGCGTCCGTCGCCGGCTATCGCGGCTTGCCCAAGGGCGCGGCCTACGCGCCCACCAAAGCGGCGCTAATCAATTTAGCCGAAGCGCTCTATCCCGACTTACGGCTCAAGGGCGTCACGATGACCGTGATCAATCCCGGCTTCGTCGCAACGCCGATGACCGAGGTCAACACCTTCCCCATGCCGTTCCTCGTTTCGACCGCCGAGGCCGTGACCGCGATCCGCGCGGGTCTTGAGACGCGCCGGTTTGAAATCGTATTTCCCGGCCGTATGGCGGTGATGATGAAATCGCTGCGCGTGCTGCCGTACCGTCTGTTCTTCTGGCTGACCGGCAAGATCGCAAAACGCGAACCGCCAGCGGCCTGAACTCAAGACTAAACTCAGGCCTGAGCTCAGGACTAATCTTAGGCCTGAGCGGGCCTCGTCAGGCGGTAGATGCCGACGTCAATATCGCCGCTCTCAAATCCGACTTCGCAGTACGTGAAGTAATATTCCCACATCCGCCGGAAACGCTCATCGAAACCCAGGTCTTTGATGGCTGGCCAGTGCTGCCGGAACAACGGACGCCAAGCCGCTAACGTCGTAGCGTAACTGGGCCCAAACCGCTCGACGGTTTCAAATGTCAGACCGGCGGCGGCGGCTTCCTGCTGCATGCGCGTGACGGTCGGCAACATGCCGCCGGGAAAGATGTAGCGCTGGATGAAATCGGCTTGCCGGCGATAGCTGTCGAAGTAACGCTCGTCGATGGTGATGGCTTGGATTGCCACCCGGCCGCCCGGCCGCAACCGGTCAAACAGCGTCTTGAAATAGGCCGGCCAGTGGCCTTCGCCGACGGCTTCGATCATCTCAACCGAGGCGATGGCATCGAACGTGCCCGTGGTCGCGCGATAATCCTGCAGGCGCATATCGGCAAACGGTGCCATGCCAGCGCGCTCGAGGCGGGCATTGGCGTAGGCCAGTTGCTCCGTCGAGAGCGTCAAGCCTGTGACGTGGGCGCCGCGCCGTATGGCGTGCTCGGCAAGGCCGCCCCAGCCGCAGCCGATTTCGAGCACCTTATCGCCCGGTGACAGCGCCAAACTATCGAGCACGACGCGATATTTTTCGTCTTGTGCGGCTTGCAGCGTGTCCGACGGCGCACGGAAGATGGCGCTCGAATAGGTCATGCCGGGATCGAGCCACAGCTTGTAGAAGGCGTTGCCGAGATCGTAATGCGCGGCAATGTTGCGGCGGCTGCCGCGCAGCGTGTTGTCGCGCCGCCGGTGCCACAGCACGTCCGTCAGACGCGGCTTCATAACGCCGCCACCGGCCCGCTCAAGCGCGCCATAGTTCTTCAAACAAAAACGCAGAACACCGCCCAGATCAGCGCTGTCGATCTCGGCCCGCATGTAGCTTTCGGCCAGACCGAGACTGCCGCGCGTTGCCAGCCGCCATAGTGCCTTGAATGACGCCAGCGTCACGCGATCGGGTGTTTCAGTGCCGCTTCCAAGCATGACGCGCGCGCCCGATGGCAGCACGACTTCGAGGCGGCCAATGGTTTCTGAGCCAAACGTCTTGCGCAAGGCACGGATCAGCACCGCATCGCGCCACGGCAGCGGTGATGGCGTGACATTTTGCTGATCCTCTGCGTAGGCGTTTGGCTGTTGCATCGAGCCTTATCCTTTTTTTCTTGCAAGTGCGGCGGCGGGTGTTGTGGAGTAGCTTGGCGATTTGTGCCGCCGTGTCAGCGGCACACCTTTGAGCCAGAGTTTCATTGCCTCATAGTGGATGGCGCCAATGACTTTGAGCGTCAGAAGGGGATATCGAAACAGCAGCCCGAGCAGATGACGGTCTGTCATCGCTTCACGGCGACCTCGAAAATGGGTCTTGAGCAGCGCGCCCGCGTGATCACTCAGCAGCACAGCGACCAGCGCTTCGGCACCCGGATCGGTGACGCGAAAGCCGTAGCCGCCCTGCCCGCCGGTGAACGGCGAAACGAACATTTCCTTGGGCGCGGCTTGCGCAAAGACGCCGCCCGGCTGCAGTGCGCCCGCCGCCACGACATAACTTTTCCGCTCACCAAACGTGTTGTTGACTTCGTAGATGACGGTCTCGAGCTCGCCCGATGGCGCGTAAACATAGAACACGCTGAGCGGATTGAAGACGTAGCCAAACATCCGCGGATAGGCCAGCAGCTGGATGCGGCGGCCTTCACTTGGCCGGCCCGCACTTTGAAGACAGGCGACCGAAATGTCGCGCAGTGATGTGCCATCACCGGGGCCATGATCGCGGTCGTGAACCGAGAACAGGTTGAAGCGATTGTGTGAAAACCAGCGTAGCTGGCCCGCCGTCGCAGCCAGCGCATCGACATCGACCAGAAACGAAAAAACTTTGTAGTCCAAGGCGTGTGGCACAGGCCTCAGGCGCTTATGGACGACGCGTCCCGCGTAGATGGCAGCGTCAGATGGCATCGCTCAGGCCGTCTCTCTCTGATCTTGCGCGGGCTGGCTGGGCAGCGCCGCAATCCGGCCTCGCGCGGGGTCCCAGGGCCAAGGTCTCTCGACCCTGCCGCCAACTCCGCCAAGACGCAAGCTGATGTCTTCGGCGGCCGCTAATCCCGCCTCGGCCCCATCCTCGTGGAAGCCGTAGCCAAAGTAGCTGCCCGCTAACCAGATGTTATTACGGCCTTGCAGGGCTGGAAGTTTCAACTGGGCGGCAAGCGCTGCTGCATCAAACATCGGGTGGCGGTATTGGAAACGCTGGATCTCCGCGCCAGCCGCGACCGGCCGCACCGGATTGAGCGTCACGAAATAGTCCGTGCCGGTTGCAAGCGGCTGCAGCTTGTTCATCCAATAGCTGACCGACAGCTGTTCCGGCGGCTGATTGTGCGTGCCGCCCAAAGCTTTGCCAGCCACGACTTCGCCAGCCGCGACTTCACCGGCCAGAACTTCACCAGCCTGACCGATATAGTTCCAGGCCGACCACAGACGCTTACGGCGCGGCATCTGGCTGGCGTCGGTATGCAACACGGCTTCATTGGGCGCGTAGCGAAAATTTTTGAGCACGGCATGAAAATCCGCGGCCACGGGATCGATCATCGCCAGCGCCTGATCGGCATGACAGGCCAGTACCACCCCGTCGAAGTGTTCGTCATCGCTGGCCGCCGTGCGAATGCGCACGCCGCGTTCGGCCGGCATGACATGCTGGACCGCGGCACCACGGCGAATTTCGCCGGGGAACGGTGCCGCCGTGAACGCCGCCGCTAGCCGGCTGACGTATTCGCGGCTGCCGCCGCGCACCGTGCGCCAAGCCGGCCGGTTGAAAGCCTGAAGCAAGCCGTGGTTGCCAAAGAACCGCACGAACGCGGCAAACGGAAAGGCCAGCATCTCATCGGCCGGTGCCGACCAGATGGCCGAACCCATCGGCACGATGTGGGCGTTGATGAAATGGTGCGAATAGCCGCGCTCGCGCAGCCACGCGGCCAGAGTAAGAGTGGCCGGGATGGATTTCAGATCAACCGCCGAGGCCTCGCGAAAAAAGCGGAAAATTTCGGCCGTCATGCGCCAATGCGACGGCCTTGCCAGATTACTGAGCTGGCCGAAAAGTCCGCCGATGCCCGATCCGGAATACTCGTAGGCCCCGCCGCCAAGCGAGACCGCAAAACCCATGCTGGTTTCAGCCGTCGGGACATCGAGATGGTTAAACAGCGCAATCAGATTGGGGTAGCACGCGGTGTTATAAACGATGAATCCGGTGTCGATCGGACAGACCCCTTCAGGAGCCTCGACGTTGACCGTGTGGGCGTGTCCGCCGATCCGGCTATCTGCCTCCAAGAGGGTGACGGAATGGCGCTGAGCGAGCAGCCAAGCGGCACTGAGGCCGGTTATCCCGGCACCGACGACTGCAACCTTCACGCCTCACGATCCCCCGTCGTTAATGAGCCGTTAACGCACACCTCGCGCGGGTAGATCAATAGAAACCTCGCCCCGCCGTTGCCGCCACCCAGGCCGATAGGCTGTTCACGAATGGGTAAGCTTAACCCGTTCTTAAGGAAGGTTGCGGTAATCTCAATACATCGGGTTTTGGCAGTCTTTCCCCCGCCAGGCCCCGTCTCCTGCAAGCGGAAGTATCGTCATCTCTTGTCTCAGCGTAATGAGGTTGGCCGATGCACTACGAAGCTGTCTCGCGTGCCCTTGCCTATGTCTCCTGCCTCTCCACCATGAGCCTCTTTGCGACCACGATGGCGATTGCCGCCGTCAATGTCGGAAAGCACAAACCCCAAACGTCCTGTCCTCCCTCAGTGTGCGCCGCGGCCGCGGCAACACCGGCTCAGGATGCGTTCGGCGGTTTGACAAGCCGGGCGCATGTCGAAGCGGTAGCAGCCGTCCTGTGGTCCAGGAAAATCTGACGAAGCGCATTCCCGGCCGCAGCAAACCGCACGATGCGCACGTGCAGTACGCTCTGGCCGGCCCCGATCCAAATGGCGATCCGTACTCCAATCCGGACTGTCTGAATTTGAAATAGTTATTTTGACCTGCGTCCCGCTGCACCAGCCGTAACGCTCTTTGACGGTCTCCAAGGGCCGTGCCGGCCGGAATTGCGAACGCGAAAAGCATCAGATGGGCGCGAGCTGAGGCCTAGCTCGCGCTCTTCTGCTTTTTGACGACCGCATCGATCGCTTGCAGCTCACCGAGCAATGCGCCGAAGTCTTTGAGCGGCACCATGTTGGGTCCGTCCGACGGCGCGGCATCTGGATTTTCATGCGTTTCGATAAACAGCCCCGCGACCCCCGCAGCAACGGCAGCGCGCGCCAGCACCGGCACGAAGCGCCGGTCGCCACCCGCTGATGTGCCCTGCCCGCCCGGCTGCTGCACGGCGTGGGTCGCGTCGAAAATCACCGGCGCGCCGATCTCGGCCATTTGCGGCAGCGCCCGCATATCGACAACCAGCGTGTTGTAGCCAAAGCTTGAGCCGCGCTCGGTCACAAGCACTTGCGCGTTACCGCTGCCGGTCACTTTAGCGACCACATTTTTCATGTCCCAGGGCGCGAGAAACTGGCCTTTTTTGATTTTGATCACGCGGCCGGTCTGGGCGGCAGCGACCAGCAGATCGGTTTGGCGGCACAGAAACGCCGGGATCTGCAAAATATCGCACACTTCAGCGACCGGTGCGCACTGCGCGACCTCGTGGATATCGGTCACCACCGGCAGCCCGAGCGTTTCGCGAATTTCAGCGAACACCGGCAGGGCCGCTGCCAGCCCCAAACCGCGACGCCCGCTCAGCGACGTGCGGTTGGCTTTGTCGAACGAAGATTTATAGACCAGGCCGATGTTGAGTTTGAGCGCGATCTCTTTGAGTGCCGCGGCTGTCTCGAGCGCGTGCGCCCGGCTTTCCATCTGGCACGGGCCAGCGAGCACGGCGATCGGGGCATCGTTGCCGAAGGTCACGCCGCCAACGAGGACGCGTGCCAGGGGCTTGAGAGATTCGTGCTGGGTCATGATGCGCTTATAGCGGGCGCATCCGCCGCCTGCGAGCCCGCGAT